>DAVZKO010000074.1:0-13807 GCA_052272205.1 Schaedlerella sp.
GTATGGAATTGATTTTGATGAAGAGGGGAAGAAGACGGAACTATTATCGCTGATTCTTGCAGTACATGAGATTCCGGGGATTGAACGTATTCGTCTTGGTTCTTTGGAACCAAGAATCATCACGGAAGAATTTGCAAAAACAATCGCATCTCTTCCTAAGATGTGTCCACATTTCCACTTGTCGTTGCAAAGTGGTTGTGATGCGACATTGAAACGTATGAATCGTCGCTATACAAGTGCGGAATATTTTGAAAAATGTGAGCTTTTAAGAAAATATTTTGAACATCCGGCATTGACAACAGACGTGATCGTAGGATTCCCGGGAGAGACGGAGGAAGAATTTGAAGAATCCAAAGCATTTGTTGACAAAGTAAATTTCTATGAGACGCATATTTTCAAATATTCGAAACGTGAGGGAACCAGAGCAGCAGTGATGGAAAATCAGGTGCCGGAGCAGGTGAAAGCAAAAAGAAGTGCGGAATTAATCGCACTTGGAGAGAAGAAGCAGGAAGCCTACGAGAAAGCAATGGTCGGAAGAGAAGTGGAGATTCTGGTGGAAGAACCGGCTGTTATTGATGGAAAAGAAGTGCAGGTCGGACATACAAAAGAGTACATTAAAGTTGCTTTGGAATCAGAAAAAAATCTGCAAAATCAGATTGTCAAAATTCAAATTGATGATCATTCGCAAATTATCCATTGAATTTTGAGTGGGATTATATTAGAATGATAGTTAGGAAATCTGGCAGATTTCATGATTTGTCAGAATATATTTTGTGACTGTTTCGAACAGAGAGGAGTTGCATGGATGTGAAAATATGCTTCCTTTGTGTCAATCAGCGTGGTGAACAGTAACGAAAATCATACTATGTTAGACATAAAAAGAGAAAGGTGGAAGAAAACATGAGTGATTTGAGTAATACACAATTCTTTCAGGTTGAGCCAGGTCCGCAGATTTCTGCAAAAGATATCTTGGAAATTGTATTTAAAGCATTGAAAGAAAAAGGATATAACCCGGTGAACCAGATTGTTGGTTACATTATGTCCGGAGATCCGACTTACATTACAAGTTACAATGGAGCAAGAAGTCTTGTGATGAAAGTTGAGAGAGATGAACTTGTAGAAGAGTTATTGAAGTCGTATATTCAGAATAATTCATGGGAATAATCAGATTATGAGAATTATGGGATTGGATTATGGGACTAAGACAGTGGGAGTTGCAATCAGTGATGCACTCTGTCTGACAGCCCAGGGAATAGAGACGATAGAACGAAAAGAAGAGAATAAACTGCGTCGTACCTGCGCACGTATTGAAGAACTGATTCGTGAATATGAAGTGGAGAAGATTGTGCTTGGTTTCCCAAAACATATGAACAATGATGTTGGAGAACGAGCAGAAAAATCATTAGAATTCAAGGCAATGCTGGAACGAAGAACCGGGCTTGAGGTAATCATGTGGGATGAACGCCTGACGACGGTTGCTGCGGAACGTACATTGATTGAAAGTAACGTAAGGCGAGAAAATCGGAAAAAATATATTGATAAGATTGCAGCAGTATTCATATTACAGGGATATCTGGATTCTCTGCAAATTTCAAAATAAAGGAGAGTCTTATGGAAAAGATTGCATTTAAATTTGAAGATACAAACGAAACAGTTGATTTTTTCGTTTTGGAACAGACAAAGGTAAATGGTGCTACATACATATTGGTGGCTGACGATGAAAGCGAAGATGCTGAGTGCCTGATCCTCAAAGAGACAGAGTCAGGGAACAATCAGGATAACTTGTATGATATTGTAGAGGATGATAATGAACTGATGGCAGTATCGAAGGTGTTCGAAGAACTGCTTGAGGATGTTGACATTACATTGTAATATCCAAAAGAGGATAGTTACGATAGATTTACTACACAGGAATTGGAGTAGACTAGACAATGGAACAGGAAAAAGTAGAGAAACTGCTTCGTACGAAGTTGAAGGAACGAGGCTTGAAGATTACACAGCAGCGTCTGCTTGTCTTGTCCACGCTTGCCAAAAGCAGCGGTAATCACATGGCAGCAGAAGAGGTATATGCACAGATACAGGAGCAGTATCCGGAGATAGGACTTGCTACGGTATACCGTACATTACAGCTTTTATATGAGATGCAGTTGATTGACCGCATTAATCTGGATGATGGTTGTGTGCGTTATGAGATCGGGCATGTGTTCGAAGGCGATATGAGACACAATCATCATCATTTAATATGTAGAGAATGTGGCAGAGTATTTCCGTTTGACGACGATTTGTTGGATGGATTGGAGACGCACATTGAAGAGAAGACAGGTTTCCATGTGTTAGATCATGAATTAAAGTTTTACGGTGTGTGTAAGCACTGTATGGAAAAAGAATAGGACTCCGGTTTTTGTAAGTACAAAAAATAGATGGAGGTGTAGAATTTTTGAAAAAGCAAAATACAGGAAAATTGCGTATTATTCCATTGGGAGGTCTGGAGCAGATTGGAATGAATATTACTGCTTTTGAATATGAAGACAGTATTATTGTTGTAGACTGCGGTCTGGCATTCCCGGAAGATGATATGCTCGGAATTGATTTGGTTATTCCGGATATCACATATTTAAAAGACAACATCAGTAAGGTAAAAGGCTTTGTGATCACACATGGACATGAGGATCATATCGGAGCTTTACCATACGTGTTGAAAGAGATCAATATCCCGATTTATACTACAAAACTGACAATGGGAATTATTGAGAATAAGTTGAAAGAACACAACTTACTTCGCTCGACAAGAAGAAAAGTGGTTCGTCATGGACAATCCATCAACTTAGGTAAATTTAGAATTGAGTTTATTAAAACAAACCATAGTATTCAGGATGCATCTGCATTGGCAATTTATTCACCAGCAGGAATCGTGGTACACACAGGAGACTTTAAAGTGGATTATACTCCGGTATTCGGAGATGCAATTGATCTGCAGAGATTTGGTGAGATCGGTAAAAAAGGAGTACTTGCATTGATGTCAGACAGTACCAATGCAGAACGAAAAGGGTTCACACAATCTGAGAAAACAGTCGGAATTACATTCGATCACATTTTCGCAGAACATCAGAATACACGAATCATCATTGCAACATTTGCATCCAATGTAGACCGTGTACAGCAGATTATTAACTCTGCATATAAGTATGGAAGAAAGGTAGTTGTGGAAGGACGAAGCATGGTCAATATCATTGCAACGGCTTCTGAACTTGGCTATCTGAATGTACCGGAACATACGTTGATCGAGATTGATGAGATGAAGAATTATCCTCCGGAGAAGATGGTATTGATTACGACCGGAAGTCAGGGAGAATCGATGGCAGCACTGTCACGTATGGCGGCAGATGTACATCGCAAAGTAACGATCCAGCCGAATGATACAATTATTTTCAGTTCGAATCCGATTCCGGGAAATGAAAAATCGGTTTCACGTGTGATCAATGAATTGTCTGCAAAAGGAGCAAATGTTATATTCCAGGATGCTCATGTATCAGGACATGCATGTCAGGAAGAACTGAAACTGATCTATTCACTTGTAAAACCAAAATATGCAATCCCGGTTCATGGAGAATATCGTCATTTGAAAGCAAACTCAGAGATTGCAATGTCTCTTGGAATTCCGAAAGAGAATGTATTCATCATCCAGTCCGGAGACGTATTGGAACTCTCGGATGAAAGCGCAAAGATTGTGGACAAAGTACACACAGGAGCAATTCTCGTAGATGGACTTGGTGTCGGTGATGTAGGGAACATCGTGCTTCGAGACAGACAGCATCTGGCAGAAGACGGAATTATCATTGTCGTTTTGACATTAGAGAAGGGAAGCAATCGTTTGCTTGCAGGTCCGGATATTGTTTCGCGTGGATTTGTCTATGTACGTGAATCCGAAGGATTGATGGAAGAGGCGAGAAGAGCAGTGAGTGATAGCCTGGACAAATGTCTGAGCAATCGTCATGCGGATTGGAACAAGATTAAATTGACAATCAGGGATACGATGAATGACTTTATCTGGAAGAAGACAAAGAGAAGACCAATGATTATCCCGATTATTATGGATGTGGATGTGTAAGATATGATAGTAGATGAACGTATCGTTACATTCATCAATTCCATGGAGACAGAGAACAGTGAAATATTAGAAGCGATTGAAAGTGAAGCACTCAGTACTTATGTACCAATCATTCGAAAAGAGATGCAGAGCTTTCTGAAAGTGCTTCTGACGATTCAAAAACCTATGCGCATTCTGGAAGTAGGAACTGCCGTAGGTTTCTCTGCGTTATTGATGAGTGAATATGCGCCTTTAGGGTGTGAGATTACAACGATTGAAAATTATGAAAAAAGAATTCCGATAGCGAGAAATAATTTTAAAAGAGCTGGAAAAGAATCCCAGATCACGTTATTGGAAGGTGATGCGATGGAGGTTTTGCCGACATTGGAAGAGCAGTATGATTTTATCTTCATGGATGCGGCAAAAGGGCAGTATATCAATTATATGCCGGAAGTGTTGCGTCTCTTAAAAGTGGGAGGGACTTTAGTTTCTGATAATGTGATGCAGGATGGAAGTATCATTGAATCCAGATTTGCCGTAGAGCGGCGCGACAGGACAATCCACTCCAGAATGAGAGAATATCTCTACGAGTTGAAGCATCATGAGGAACTGTTGACTTCAATCATCCCACTTGGAGATGGTGTGGCAGTGAGTGTAAAATTAGACAAAAAATAGAACAAGACGAAAGGAAAAGAACATGTCAAGACATCCTGAATTATTAATTCCGGCAAGCAGTCTGGAAGTATTAAAAACAGCGGTAATATTTGGAGCGGATGCAGTGTATATCGGTGGAGAAGCATTTGGCTTGCGTGCGAAAGCAAAGAATTTCTCTATGGAAGATATGAAAGAAGGAATTGAATTCGCACATGCACACGATGTGAAAGTTTATGTTACTGCCAATATTCTGGCACATAACGATGATTTGGATGGAGTCAGAGAATATTTTAAAGAGTTAAAAGCAATCAAACCGGATGCGCTTATCATTGCGGATCCCGGTGTGTTTGAGATTGCAAAAGAAGTATGTTCGGAGATTGAAAGACATATCAGTACTCAGGCCAACAATACAAACTATGCGACTTACAATTTCTGGTATAAGCAAGGAGCAAGTCGTGTGGTTTCTGCAAGAGAATTGTCGATGAAGGAACTGAAAGAACTTCGTGCCAATATTCCGGAGGACTTAGAGATAGAGACTTTTGTACATGGGGCAATGTGTATTTCTTATTCTGGCAGATGCCTTTTGAGCAACTATTTTACAGGAAGAGATGCCAATCAAGGTGCATGTACCCATCCGTGCCGTTGGAAATATGCGGTTGTAGAAGAGACGAGACCGGGGGAGTATATGCCGGTGTATGAGAATGAACGCGGAACCTATATCTTTAACTCGAAAGATTTGTGCATGATAGAATATATTCCAGAGTTGATCGATGCCGGAATTGATAGTCTGAAGATTGAGGGACGTATGAAGACGGCACTGTATGTTGCAACAGTAGCACGCACGTATCGAAAGGCATTGGATGATTATCAGAAAGATCCAGAACTTTATCGCAAGAATATGCCTTGGTATCTGGATCAGATCTCAAATTGCACATATCGTCAGTTTACAACCGGATTCTTCTTTGGAAAACCGGATGAAAATTCACAGATTTATGACAGCAATACTTATGTGAAAGAATATACGTATCTCGGTATTATCGGAGAAGAAAAAGATGGTCTGTATCGTATTGAACAGCGCAACAAATTTTCTGTCGGTGAGACGATTGAGATTATGAAACCGGATGGAAGAAATATCGAGGTGACAGTCGGAAAGATTGTAAATGAGGACGGAGAAGAGCAGGAAAGTGCTCCGCATCCAAAACAGGTACTGTATATTGATCTTGCGGGACAGGCAGACCGATATGATATTATAAGAAGAAAAGAAGCATAGGAACCTGCGAGAACAGGGCTCAAATAGAAGAGCAGCGATAATGTCACAATGAGCTTGATGTTATCGCTGTTTTTCATTATTCAATATGTTACAAAAATGGTTTTACAGGGGCTGTTTGTGACATGGCGGGAAGTTGGATGAAAGTGGAAGATAGTTTTTATTGACTAACTATTCAAAAAAAGGTATAATATAAATAATTGTCGACAATTTATTATGGTAAAGCGGTACAGAATTGTTCGGCATTTTTACGTATGAAATGGAGAGGAAAGGTGTAAAAAATGGCAAAGTACACAGTACGAAGAGTCTTTATGGCAATCGTGACGCTGTTTGTAGTTGCAAGTGTTACGTTTTTTTTGATGAATGCAATCCCGGGTAATCCGTGGTTATCTGAAAAAACACCTTCACCGGCAACAATTGAAGCGTTAAATGCAAAATATGGACTTGACCAGCCCCTGCTCGTTCAGTTGGGCAAATATCTTGGAAATCTCTTACACGGAGATTTCGGAACATCAATTAAGATGCAGAAAAACCGCGCAGTTTTAGAAATTATTAAAGAAATGTTCCCACTTTCAGCGAAAGTTGGTACATTTGCACTTTTATGGGCCATAGCAGTAGGGCTTCCACTTGGATGTCTTGCAGCGTATAAGAGAGGTACATGGGTAGACAGTTTCCTGCGTGTAGTATGTACAATCGGTATTTCTATGCCGGGATTCGTAGTAGCAACAATGTTGTTACATACATTATGTGGTGGTATTCCGAGCATGAAATTTTTCCCAGCTTTGTTTGACGGAACTCCGAAGAGTTATGTGCTGCCATGTCTTGCTCTTGGTTTTTATCCAATGTGTTATCTTTCAAGACAGACAAGAACTGCAATGCTGGATTCTATTAATCAGGAATATATCAAGACGGCTCGTGCGAAGGGACTGAAAAACAGCAAGATTATTTTCAAACATGCATTGAGAAATGCTTTGATTCCGGTTATTACTTATCTTGGACCACAGATTGCGTTTACATTGTGTGGAGGTATGGTAGTAGAACAGGTATTTTCAATTCCGGGACTGGGACGTTACTTTATTCAGGCTATCCAGAACCGAGATTATCCGTTGATTATGGGAACAACGATTTTCTTGGCAACATTTATTATTATTATGAACCTTGTGGTTGACTTGTGTTATAAACTGGTAGATCCACGTATCAATTTAGCGAAGGGAGGAAACTAAATATGTCTGGAAAGAGAAGATATCAAAGACCAGGCTCCCTTCAACCGAATATTGAAGATATTTTAGAATGGAGTGAATTGCCACAGGACGCATTTGACGAGGCAAGTTCGCAGGAAAAAGCAGACTTTATCAAAGTTCGTAAGAGCGTTTCCTATTGGAAAGATGCATGGCGCAGACTTCGCAAGAACAAAGTTGCTATGGTCGCACTTGCAATCATCATCATTTTAGTATTATTTGCTTTTGTCGGACCAAAATTGGTTCCTTACACATACAAACAGCAGATTCGTGGTGCAGAATCTTTACATCCATGGCATTATACAATTGCTGATCAGGAAAAGATTAATGCATACATGGAAGAACACAATGAGGAGGCGAATATGACTCCGGATGAAGCTGTTGAAGCTGCAAGGGCTGAGGCAGAAAAAGAAGGAAAAACTTTGAGCCGAGTAGAAGAGGCTAAGATCCGTGCAAAGGCAAGTGTAAAACAAGAAGATGCAAGCGATGAGAAGATGACAGAATCTCAGGCTGCAAAAGAACTTGGAATCAAACACCAGGCATTCGGTTATTCTACACAGGAATTGCAGAAAAAAGCGGATGGAGAAAAGGTATTCCCTCACGTATTTGGTACAGATGATCAGGGACGTGATATCATGGTCCGTGTCATGGTAGGTACAAGAGTATCCATCATCGTTGGTGTCTGTGCGGCATTGATCGTATTGATCATTGGTGCATTATATGGTTCAATCTCAGGATACTGCGGAGGCGTTGTCGATACAGTAATGCAGCGTATCGTAGAGATCATCTATTCCATTCCGGAGATGTTGATCATCCTGTTGCTTTCAGCAACTTTGAAACCGGCATTGGAAAGTTTCCAGAACTCAGGAAACGGACCGCTTCAGAATCTTGTTACGATTCTCGGACCAAACCTGATTTCTATGTTTATTGCATTCGGTCTGTTATACTGGGTAACAATGAGCCGTATTATCCGTGGTCAGATTCTCCAGTTGAAACAGCAGGAATACGTAACAGCAGCACGTGCCCTTGGTGAAAAAGGTACACGTATTATTACAAAACATCTGCTTCCAAACTGTATCGGACAGATTATCACAACAACGTTCTTGCAGATTCCATCTGCAATCTTCCTGGAGTCATTCCTTTCATTCGTCGGAGTTGGTGTATCAGCACCTCTGACAAGTCTTGGTTCTATGTGTTCCGAGGCGTTGAGTGGACTTAGCACATATCCGTACCGATTATTTATTCCGGCGGCTATCTTGAGTTTGATGATTCTTGCGTTGAACTTGTTCGGTGATGGACTTCGCGATGCATTGGATCCAAAATTGAAGAAATAAGAAAGAAAGGGAGGAGAAAAATGAAGCAGGAAAATAATGAAAACAAACTGTTAGAAGTCAGAGATCTCCAAGTCTCTTTCTTTACTCCGGCAGGAGAAGTAAAAGCAGTAAATGGTATTTCATATGACGTCAATTATAATGAAGTTATGGGTATCGTTGGAGAGTCAGGTTCCGGTAAGAGTGTGGAAGCATACTCTATCATCGGCCTGTTGCAGAATCCGGGTAAGGTAGTCGGTGGTTCGATTACTTTTGAAGGACAGGACATGCTTTCAAAATCACAGAAAGAGATGATCGATTTCCGTGGAAAAGAAGTAGCAATGATTTTCCAGAATCCAATGACTTGTCTGAATCCGGTATATACAATTGGAAACCAGCTTGTGGAAGCTTTGAAAGCACATGATAAAAGTGTAAGTAAAGAAGAGGCTGAAAAACGAGCAATGGAGATGCTCGAACAGGTAGGTATCAACAATGTTGAAAAACGTATGAAACAATATCCGCATGAGTTGTCAGGTGGTATGCGTCAGAGAGTTATGATTGCGATGGGATTGATCTGCCATCCAAAACTTCTGATTGCCGATGAGCCTACAACTGCATTGGATGTAACAATTCAGGCACAGATTCTTGAACTGATGAAAAAACTTCAGGAAAAGAATCGTATGGGAATTATCTTTATCACACATAACTTGGGTGTTGTAGCAGAAATCTGTGATAAAGTATCCGTTATGTATGCAGGTAAGATGGTAGAGCAGGGACCGGTTGATGATATCTTCTACAATCCGGGACATCCATATACAATGGGACTGCTTCGTTCTATGCCACGTGTGGATGCAGAGAAATACGAACGTTTGATTCCAATCGAGGGAACACCGGTTGATATGTTGAATCCACCGGAAGGTTGTCCGTTTGCACCGCGTTGTGAGCATGCAAGAAAGATTTGTCTCCAGAAGATGCCGCCGTATGTTCAGATGGGGGATGAGCATCGTGCAGCATGTTGGCTGCGTGTACAGGATTGCTTAAATGAGGCAAAAAAAGAACACGCATGGATAAATGATGATAATACAGGAGAAACGGAGGTAGACAGCCATGAGTGAGAAAAATGATGTACTCGTTCAGGTTGATCACCTGAAGAAATATTTCCCGGTCAAGGGATTAAAAGGACCTGGTGTACAGGCAGTAGAAGATATTTCAATTTTTATTAACCGTGGTGAAACTCTTGGGTTAGTAGGAGAGTCCGGCTGTGGTAAAACAACATTGGGACGTACGATTCTCCAGCTTCACAATCCAACATCCGGAAAGATTGTTTATGATGGAGAGACGATCTTCGAGGGACAAGATCCATGGAAAAGAGATGAAAATGGAATTTTGCATCCGGTAAGAGTACCAAAAGCAAAACAGGCGAAGATGCTTCCATACAGACGTAAAATGCAGATTATCTTTCAGGATCCATCCGCAAGTCTTGACCCACGTATGACAGTAGGTGAGATTGTCGGAGAAGCACTGGATATTCATAAATTGTGTGCATCCAAAAAAGATCGTACAGATCGTATCAAAGAGTTGTTAGGACGAGTTGGTTTGAATACAGAACATGCGAACCGTTATCCACATGAGTTCTCAGGTGGACAGCAGCAGCGTGTCGGTATTGCCCGTGCATTGGCTGTAAATCCGGAGTTTATTGTATGTGATGAACCGATTTCAGCGCTGGATGTTTCGATTCAGTCACAGGTTGTTAACATGTTGGAAGACATGCAGGAAGAGATGGGACTTACTTATCTTTTCATTGCACATGATTTATCTGTTGTACGTCATATTTCACATCGTATCGGTGTTATGTATCTTGGAACGATGGTAGAGTTGGCAGAAAGCTTTGAGCTGAACCGTCATCCGTTACATCCGTATTCACAGACATTGCTTTCGGCAGTGCCGGTTCCGGATCCGGAAGTGAGCAGACGTAGACAGCGTATCGTACTCGAAGGAGATATTCCTTCACCGATGAATCCGCCAAGCGGATGCCGTTTCCACACAAGATGTCCATATGCAATGGACAAATGTAAAGAGTGTGTGCCGGAATTCAAAGAATATGAAAAAGGACATTGGGTGGCTTGCCACCTGCTCGAGCAGTAAATACTGTTCTTGAATGCAGATAATACAGGGAATCCTGTTTATCAATAAAAGAAAAAAGGAGAAGACTATGAAAAAGAAAATGTTATCAGTTGTCTTGGCTGCGGCACTTACTTGTTCTATGGTTGTAGGATGTGGATCAAGCAGTGACTCAGCAAAAGACGACAAGAGCAACACATCCAGCGGAGATGACTTTAACGTAACAGTAAACTTTGCGTCTGAGCCAATGACAATGGATCCAGCCCTCAACTCATCAGTTGATGGTGCTGTTATGGCAAACCACTTGTTTGAAGGTTTGATGAAATGGGAAGACAACGGAGAAGAAATCGCAGGAACAGACGGTACTTCCGATGGTGCTGACATTACTTACGGTCAGGCAGAAAGCTATGACAAAGAAGAGAATGAAGATGGAACTGTAACATATACATTCCACCTTCGTGATGATATCAAATGGTCAGACGGAAAAGACGTTACAGCAGGAGACTTTGAATATGCATGGAAACGTCTTGTAGACCCAGCTACAGCAGCAGACTACAGCTACATGATCGATGGTGTTGTGAATGCAAACGAGATCATCAACGGAGAAAAAGATCCTTCCGAACTTGCTGTAAAAGCAGTAGATGACAAAACATTTGAAGTTACTTTGACAACAGACCTTCCTTACTTCGAGGAAATCTGTGCATTCCCAGCTACAATGCCGGTACGTGAAGATATCATTGAAGAGAATGGTGATCAGTGGACATTTGACCCATCAACATACATCTCAAATGGTTCTTACAAACTGACAGAGTGGACACACAACTCACAGATTGTTATGGAGAAAAACGAGAACTACTATGATTACGAGAACCTCGGACCAGAGACAATCACATTCAAATTGATGGATGATGTAAACGCTATGCTTTCAGGATTCAAATCTGGAGAGCTTGATTACATCCAGGAAGCTCCACAGGCAGAACTTCCAAGCCTGATCGCTTCTGGCGACATGAAGATTGTAGATTACCTTGGAACATATTATGTATGCTTCCAGACACAGAAAGCTCCATTCGACGATCCTAAGGTTCGTGAAGCTTTCACACTTGCTGTTGACCGTACTTATATCGTTGATAAAGTAACTCAGTCTGGACAGGTTGAGGCTGGTGCTTATGTACCATCTGGTATCAGTGATGCTGATGGCGGAGACTTCCGTGAGGAAGGTGGAGATTACTATGCTCCAACAGATGCAGATTATGAAGCAAACTGTGAAAAAGCTAGACAGCTTCTTGCTGAGGCTGGATATCCAAACGGTGAAGGCTTCCCGGTTGTAGAATATCTGTACAACACAAACGATGCTCATAAAGCAGTTGCTGAAGCACTTCAGAACATGTGGGAGCAGGAACTTGGTGTAACTGTTACATTGAACAACCAGGAGTGGGCTGCATTCCTGCAGACACGTAAGAATGGAGACTTCTCTATTGCACGTAACGGCTGGATTTCAGATTACAATGACCCAATCTCATTCCTTGATATGTGGATGACAGGTAGCGGAAATAATGACGCTCAGTACGCTAACCCAGAGTATGATAACCTCATCAAACAGGCTAAGACAACTTCAGATGCTACAGAGCGTATGAAACTGTTACATGAGGCAGAGGACATTCTGGTAGGACAGGATTATGTAGTAGATCCACTTTACTTCTATACACAGAAATACATGCTTGCTGATGGTATCGAAGGCATGTACTACTGCCCACTTGGATATTTCTTCTTTGGATATACTCATCAGGCAAACTAAATGCTGTTATAAAAAGGAATTCTGCTTGCAGGATTCCTTTTTTATAGATAGGTAATTGCGAAACTCGCGGTGCTCGTTCGCAATCTTGAACCAAAACAAGGAAGAATTCGTGCAGAGCACGAAGTCTGGAATGAAAAATGAATAACCGGATATTTTAGGCGCACTTTAATAAGCTATTGGCTTTATGAAAGTGGTAAGTCCTAAGCTATGAGTCGTTTTATGCTTCGAATATATTCGTGGTGATTGTTCTTATCTGCGAGAACAACAGTAATAAGTTGTGTGATTCCGGCAAGAATCAGATCAGCATGCAGAGTCTTCTCATTTTGGGTTCGGCGTCCTGCAAGACAGAGATTGTCTTTGATGTGGTTGATATCTCTTTCGACAACAGTCCTGATTTTATAGGTATCATCCCATTCTTCAGTGTCGCGGATCGTTCCGGGATAAGCACGAAGATCCTTTTCTGGGTAGATGTAGACCATCCGCCCACATTTAGAAGAGGTACAAGGGTTGTCACAGAAACAATGACGATGGGCTTTTTGAGTTGATTTATCATAAATCCATTTCATTTTTGGACAGACAAATTTATATCTTATTACTCCACTGCGAAGTTTGGAAGTGCCTTCGTATTTCATTGGTAAAGAAGAATCATGGGGACAACACGGAATACCAGCTTCATTGATGGAATAATCCAGATTTTCAAGTCCGGATCTTGCATTCAGCGGAATATAAGCTTTCGAGAAATGTTTGTCATTACCAAAAGTGTCACCGGTAAGAAGGCTCTTATAGAGCTGTGCGGTATCGAAAGCAGCATCACCCAGGAAGGTTTTTGGATTAATCAAAGGATGCTTGGAAAAGAAGTCCTTCAGTGTCGGGATTAAAAGTTTTGAATCATGAACACATTTATCTTTGTCAGGGGAATCGGATTTCTTTTCGACAACGATATCAGGATGTGAAGCCATAAAGTATTTGTTATAAAAAGATATGTGGCGGATGATGCCCAGTCCGTTGGTGACAATGCCGAACTTGAAGACATAGCAAAAATGCCCATTGATATAGAGCTGCTTGATCTCAGGATTAGCAGAAGCATGAGAAGGCATGGAACCATAGGCAGCTTTATAAGGATCATAAGATTTATCAAAGCCCTGAGCTTTCGCGTATGCCTTAAGTTGCTTGATTATCCTGTTGGCATACTTGGGATTATTTTCAGTAACAAATGCTTCAATACCGGAAGAATCAAAGATGGTCATATCCGCTTTTGCAGAGTTGATCGCCTGACAGATAGGCTCGGTAACATCAACAAGGTTATCGAAAACAAGCTGGAGGTCATCTAAAAAA
>DAVZKO010000075.1:0-13705 GCA_052272205.1 Schaedlerella sp.
CATCCAAAAGCAATACCCCACCCATCCAGACACCATCACCAAATCCGGATACCCCGTCACCATCTTCAAAAACCCAAGAACCGCCACACCTTATGCCGTTTTTTACCAACTAGCCAAAAAAACAACTTTCATGGAAGTTCAGGCAGAGCCGGACATGACAGGCAACAGACAGTACGACAGAAGAAAAAGATTGACAATTCCAACCACACATTCCATAATGACGATAGTGGTTCGAGAGAACTAACAGGAAAAATGGGAGAGACAACATGAAGAAAAAAAGCTCATACCGATGGCTGATATGGATCATTCTGGCAGTGGTTTTGATCGGGGTAGCACTTATGCATATCCTGCCCCCATACATCGACCGATGGAAATCTGCCAGAGATTATGACAAACTTGGCATCAACTATCCAATTCTGTATTCAGGTGACAATCAGAAATATCTGAGAACCGACCTGCATGGCAACAGTCACATTGCAGGATGTATCTTTTTGGAAGGTCTTAATAAATCTGATTTTTCAGATTATTACAACATTATCTACGGTCACAATATGAATGACGGAAGTATGTTCGGGAGCCTGAAAAAATATAAGGATGACGGTTTTGGGAAAGAGAATCAATACTTCACTGTATATTCCGAGACGACCGCCTACCGTTATCGAATCTTCTCTTATGAAGATGCAGTCAATGGCGGTGATGTTTACAAAGTAGGATACCAGCCGGGCGAAGAGTATCAGAAATTTATCGATCAGATGATAAAAGATTCCGATGTTGATACAGGAGTAAAGCCGCAGACAAGTAATAAGATACTGACACTTTCTACCTGTACAGGGAACGGATACAGCAAGCGGCTTGCCATCCATGCAGTCTGCATTGACGCACAGACTACGGATGAATATATATAAAGGACAGGTGGGAAAGGTAAAATGGTAAAGAAGGTTGAAAACAGAAATATTGATGTGACAAAAGCCAGAGGCGAATTAGAAGAAGATCTTCTGGAATATGTCTACCGGAAATGGAGGCAGGGCAGACAGATCACATCGAAAGAGTATGCCAGAGAAGTGAATATAACCGGATATGAAGCGGCAGGCCTGGTACGAAGTCTGGTGAAAAAAGGATTTTTGTGTGAGCCGGAAAACGGACATCTGCAACTGACCGATAAAGGAAAGCTGGAAGGTATGGAGTGTCTTGCACGCCATGAGAAACTGACACAGTTCTTCCAGATGGTGAGTGGAATGGATCAGCAGAGGGCGCAGGAAGATGCCTGTAGAGTGGAACATTATATCAGTCCGGAAGGATTAAAAGGAATTGAAAACTTTCTGCAGTACGGTGACGTATACGATCGAATTTATGACGATATGAACTTGTATACTTTTTATGAGGATGGCGATTTCCCGATGGCATTCGGACTGTATGAACCGGAACGACGCAATCCGAGATTCCTTGCACCAGAGTACGGGAAACTGGAACACTCCGTTATATTGAGAGTGAAAAAGTCCCAGAACTGCTTCCTGCTCAAGACAAAAAAAGATGAATCTATCGGATGTGTATGGTACAGAAGAGACGAAGAATGGATACAGGCGAAAGAAGAAAAAGGTGTTTATCAGTTACCGACAGATATCTTTACCTATACTGCGAATACAGGAATTCCGGTCACAGAAGCAGTGGCAATTATTGCGATTACCCGTTTTGAACAGAAGCCATTGCCAATTGATTATAGGGAATTGAATATTCATGTATGGTGACGAAGAGAGGACAAAGAAAATGGAAAAAGGTGAACATCTAAAGAGACAGAACAGACCTACGATGCTGCAACTGCAATATTTACAAGGTCTGTCAAAAGTAGAAAAGAAACGTGGAGCTCAGGGAAGTATCGCAGAATATTATGGCGTGAACCGTTCAACGGTAAACCGATTTTTTAAAAATTGTATCGAAAGAGGAATTCTGACAGAATCACTGGAATTTACTCCTGCAGGAGAAGAGTGGCTGGAACGATATTCCAAGCTGTATGAGAACCTTGAAAAATATCTGGAAGAAATCGGTGCAAAATCGGAAGAAATCGAGGAATCACTGGATGTTATGGTGGAGAATATCGACATCCACATGCTGGAACTGATGATCAACGCACATGCAGAGAAAAAATCAGTATACAAGAAAAAAGAGAATGAACTGGATCAGGAGATACAACACAATCTGCAGAAATGCGAAAGGCATCCGGTAGTGTTCCGGCTTTATCGAATGAATAAAAAGCCAGGGCAGGACAGAGACTCTATGGCGATGAGAGGATTTGAAGATATAGCCGAAATCGTTCAGGAGAATGGAGAAAGCTATCTGGAATTAAAGTTGAAAGAGATGGCAGCACACTCCAGAGTGAGTGGTGAAAAGATGGCTGGAAAACTGAAAACATTAAAGTATGAGCATAATGAAGTTCTTGAAGAAGCAAAAATAGAGAATAATATTGTGAAAATCCCGATGGAAGCGTGCAGAATCCATCGATGGACGGGAATCGGCACGATGGGAATTGTACCAGTTACCGTTACCTGCAGCGTAGGACCGGTTCACATGCCGGAAAGCACTGCACTATTATATTTCTGGGTATAAACAACAAGTGAGAAAAAATCTCATTTACGAATATTATGCAACAAAATAAGAAAAAATTTCAATAAAATGCTGTTGTTGATAAAATACTATCAATAACAGCATTTTTGCGTCTATTGTTGTCTGAATAGCAACAAAATCAAAGGATATAACGGCTTATTTGTTGCAATTCAAGCAACAAAGTTGTGCGGAAATGGTGTTGACATTGGATGGCAAATTATGATACCTTTCAGAGTAGAGTTAGATACGTATAACTAGAATTATTCTCACAGAACTCTAAGCAATCATAACTAAAGAGTTATTAGCAAAAAGCTAATACCACAACATGAAAGGGAGGATTATGGTTATGAGAAAAATTAAGAAATTAGTTGCTACACTGTTAGCAGCAACAATGGTAATGGCAATGGGAATTACAGCATTTGCTGCGGAAAATGATTCTCAAACGTTAGCAGCAGGAACGTATACTGCAAATGTAACTTTGTATAAAGATGCAGCGTGTTCATCTACATCCATGGGAAATAAAGGAATTGATAATCCTGCTAAAGTGGTAGTTTATACAGATGGAACGGCTGATTTTACATTATACACACATCAGTTTACGTATATTGGAATCAAAGGTGCTTTATCTGGCGTAACTTTAGATGGAATTGATAGCACGTCTTTGGGTGATTATGATTATCTTGTTTCTGGATTGGATGCTTCAAAAATCGCAGAAGGTAGTGTGATCAAAGGAACGTTTACAGTTTCAGTACTTGCTTCACATAGCGCAAAGACAGGATATCTTAAAATTAACTCTTTGACAGCAACAAAATAATGAAAGGAAAAAAGGAGGCGAGACATTATGCCTCACCTCCTTTTTTATTAGTGAGATATGAAAAAAGTTTACAAAATAATATTAAGCATGTTGACACTTCTATGTGTTGTGAGTGCAGGAGCAGGAATAGCCTATGCACAACGAAGCGAAACATATGATATGAAAACAGGGCATAGTTATGTGATACCTATCAAAGATTATGATGTAGATGGCACTGAAACGAAGGCGAATGTGCGGACGGCATTACATTCTGTTAGTAACTGTGCGATTGTCACACCTGAAGAATCTGGAAAATATAAGGTGATGATTCAGGCAAATAATTATGATAAAATGGTTACATTTCAGATTTATAAGCAGGGAACTATAAAAAAAGGAACATCTGTTTCTGAAATAAAAGCTGCATCATATGGACTTGATAATTATCCATATCGAGAGAAGATGATTGAAACGGGTTGGTTAGATGCTTCAAATGATGAAAAATGCTATGCGCCAGATGAAATAACTGTTACTCAAAATGATTATTCTGATAATAAATATTTAACATTTGAAGTTGATAATTTAGAAGATTATTTATATACAGTTCAGATACAATATATAGCAGCTTCATCGGCGAACGATTGGCGGCCGGACAGAAAAAGTGATATGATAGTGAGCTGTCTTGGCTTTGACACATCTGATATAAAAGAAATACAAGATTATCCAACAATGTTTGAAAATGGTGGGGCTAGATTAGATCATGTTTCACATAGAAAATATGATAACTATAATTTTGAAAGTGATGGGCAGAAATTAAGTGGTTTATTAGATGGTGAAGTAACTTCAAAAAATGGATTGGCTACTGTTAAATTAAAAACGAATAGTGATGTCAGTATTCAGAAAATGTATATAAATGGCATTTCGACATCAACGAATTACGGCGGAGAATTTACTAGATATGAGGGTGTATCTCATTGGGATGAATTAGAAATAAACAATGGTTCGGTTGAGATACCGTATAAAACTATAGAAGAAGCTGCTTATGGAAGAGAGATACATTTATTTCTTTCTGATGGAACTGAATATTATGCAACTCTGAAATTAGATGCAAACAAAAAAGAAACGGCTTCTCTTTCAAGCAATGGTGTGACGTTAACTTCTGATTCTTATAATTTGAAACAAGGAACTGAATTTGAAGCAACTCTGGTTACAAAAGGTACAGATTACGAAAACGCAATGTCATCAGTAGGTGGTGTGAGTTCGGCTGCAAAACTGTATAGTTTGTCATTTAAAGCGAAAAATATAGCATATACACCAAACAATAGAGTAACACTTGCTTTTGATATCCCAGAAGACTGGAATGCAGATAAAACTCAGTTGTATGTGTTCTATGCGGATGAAAAAACGTCAGCGAATATTAATAGTTATTATGGTGAGACTTATCTTGAAAATGGAAAACTGAATTATACAACGACAAAATTGGATGAATATCAGTATATTTTATTCCAAAAAAGCGATGTGACAGATGTAGATACATTATCGGATGGTGTGTATTCGGTTGGAGTTAACATCTGGAATTATGAGCAGCCAAACTCACCCTCGATGGCTAATAATGCTGTAAAGGGAGGAAAAGCAACTCTTCACGTCTACAATAATGGTGCTAATAAGGATCTTTATTTTGACATGCAGGGAATTACAATTCCGCTTGCTGGCGAAGACTATTTTGGATACATGTATCGTATGTTCTATTATCCAGCTAAGGATAGCATTGAAACGGATATGCAAGAGGTAAATATTACCAAGTATATGGTTGATGAAAATAATAGTCCGGATATTGATGATTACCATCTTAATTATCCAGAAAGCATTGCAATACCAGTTCCAGAAACATATGATTTCACTAGAAATAATATTACTTTAAAAAATGTGTTCAAAATTAATGTGATTGTTCCAATTATGGACGGAATAGCTGGAGGAGAACCGGGGGAAGGAGCTTCTGCCAGAGATGCACTTGTTCAACTTTTTGATGCAAAGAAAATTGATGGTGAAGAACCGCATGCGTTGACGCCAAGCCTAAAAAATGTCAATAAAAAAGAGTTGAAGAAATATATTGATCAGGCTGAAAAATATGATAGCGGTGATTATGCTCAAGATGATTTTTCAAAATTCACAAAAACTCTAAAAAAATCAAAAGAAGTTTATGATGACATTAATTCAACACAGTCAACAGTGGATATGCAAACTGATGAACTGATTAATGCGATTGAAGAATTGACGGGAGAAATGATTAAGACTTATGGAGAGGGAGTATATACTGTTGACAGTCGAATTGTAGAGACAGATGGAACCCTTGGATATCATCAGGGACTTGCAGGAGAAACACGAATTGCAGTAGATGAAAAAGGAAATGCAACAGTCTACATGAATCTTGAGAAAGCAAAAACGGTTTTCGATGGACAGGAATTAGGTTCATATTATATTGACGGATTCCTCTACAAAGATGGAAAAGAGTTCAAAGCCGCAACGGTTCTTGAAACAATTGAAGAGGATGGAACTAGATATCCAACAAAAGTATCCTTCCCGATTGGAGATGCGAAACAGCTGACACAGGTGGGTTATTATTCAGATGGAGATACAAGCTGGGTAAATGAAGTTGGCTTAGAACTGACAAATGCTCAGAAACAGAATGCTGATAAAAAAGAACTGAATTCTTTAGTGAAAGAGTTAAGCGAACTGAAGAATGCTGATGGAATTTACACAGCAGATAGTTTCGTAGCAGTAACAGAGGCACTGAAAAATGCTAAAGTAGTAAAAGAAAATCCGGTTGCAATCCAGAATGAGATTGACGAACAGGTAACAGCTTTAAAAGCAGCGAAAGAAGGATTGAAAGAAACGAATCCATCTTTAAATCTTAAGGAAGGCGTTTATACAGCAGATAGCCGGATTGTAGAGACGGACGGAACCCTTGGATATCATCAGGGACTTGCAGGAGAAACACGAATTGCAGTAGATGAAAAAGGAAATGCAACAGTCTACATGAATCTTGAGAAAGCAAAAACGGTTTTCGATGGACAGGAATTAGGTTCATATTATATTGACGGATTCCTCTACAAAGATGGAAAAGAGTTCAAAGCCGCAACAGTTCTTGAAACAACTGAAGAGGATGGAACTACATATCCAACAAAAGTATCCTTCCCGATTGGAGATGCGAAACAGCTGATACAGGTGGGCTATTATTCAGATGGAGATACAAGTTGGGTAAATGAAGTTGGTCTTGAATTGTCGAATGCACAAAAAGTTGAAGTGACCAAAGATACATTAAAAGAGACTTTAAATGAAGCCGACCGTGAATTAGCAGGAAGTTATACAACGGAATCACTTGCAAATTTACATAAAGCAATTGCAAAAGCTAGTGAAGTGTTGAATAATCCGGTCGCGATTCAAAGTGAAGTAGATGAGCAGGTTACAGCTCTTAAAAATGCAATTAATGGATTAGAGGAAAAAATTGATTATGAAGAATTAAATAAAGCAATCCAGAATGCAGAGACAAAGAAAGAAGATGACTATACACCAAATTCTTATAAAGAATTTAAAGCAGCACTTGAAGTAGCAAAGACATTAATTACGGATGAAACAGCAACTCAGGAACAGGTTGAACAAGCAGTTCTGGAACTTAATTCCAAGATGGAGGGATTAATTGAAAGAGCTGACAAAACAGAGTTACAGGCTCTTTATGAAAACGCTTGCAAGATAGAAAATGAAAACTATCCTAATTGGAAAGCTTTTGTGACGGCAAGAGATAATGCGAAAGAAGCTATTGAGGACGCTAATATTTCACAAGCAGAAGTAGATGCAAGAACATCTGCACTTCAGTTAGCAATGAAAGCCCTTAATACGAATGTAGACAAGAGTGCTTTGCAGGATCTTATTAATAGAGCCGAAAAAATCGATACAACAAATTGCCTGCCAAAAGGAGCAGAAGCGTTTGGAAAAGCAATTGAATCAGCTAAAGCGGTATTAGCAAATGCAAATGCAACACAGCAGGGAGTTGATAAACAAATTCAACTTTTGGAGAAAACTTCAGCTATGCTGATACAGAAGCCAGATGATAATGTTGTATTTAATGGAACATATACAATTAATGGAATCATGAAAATGGCATCTTCTGACAGAGATTCTATGGGAAATCCAGCAGTTATAAAACCAATGACATTAATTGTTGATGGTGATAATGTTACATTAAAAATGGAATTTGTTCCTTTAACAACCAAATTAGGAAGTAAAGATTTAACAGGATATTTAGCAAAATTAAATTATTTCCCAGAGTGGACTGGTGGAGAATCAGGTGTAGATGCACCAACAGGAATTGAACCAGTACCTACCAATGTTGATTCTTATTATGAGGATGTGTATGATGCATATAATGATCCGGATAATGGTTTAGATGCAAATGTAAAAGGAAAATTATATCCTCATTATATGAGCATGCCGATTAGTCTGGGAGAGGAAACAGTTTGGATTCAGGTATATGTGCCAGTTATGGAATCTATTCAGAGCGGAAATGGATTACAGTATGCAAGATTGAATCTTGATTGGTCTACGCTTAAACAGGTGACTGGAACAGACTCAGATAAAACAAAACTGAATGCAGCGATTGAGAAAGCAAATAGTTTATTGGAAACATTGCAAGAAGATGATTATGGATATAGTTCTGAAAATATTGAAATGTTGAAAGCTGTAATTGCGGCGGGAGAAGAGATATCCGATAATCTGAATGTGGATCAGACAGCAGTTGATTCAGCTACAGATTCACTGAATGCTGCAATGAGCGTATTTAATAAAGAAGCAGTCAAAGTTGATAAGAGCGAATTAAAAAAGGCAATCGAAGCAGCAGACAGTTATTTGAACAATGAGAATGTAACATATACAGAGACAACAAAAGAATCTTTGAAAAAAGCAAGAGATAATGCTAAGAGTGTATATGAATCAGATGATGTTACACAGACTCAGGTAAACAGTGCAGTAGATGCAATCAATAAAGCAATTGATGCACTTCAGATAGAAGGTGCGGATAAATCAGAATTGAAGAAAGCACTGTCTACTACAAAAGAATATCTGTCAGATACGGAAAATTATACAGCTGCTTCACTGGAAGCATTAAAATCCCTTTATGACACAGCAAAAGAAGTGTACGCAGATAAAAACGCAACACAGGAAGAGGTCGATGCACAGGTAAGAATTCTTAATTATGCAGTAAAAAATCTTAAAAAAGTAGAAGAAGTAACTGTTGATAAGAGTGGATTACATAATATGCTTTTAACAGCATCGAATATGGCAGGAAGAGAAAATTTATATACTGCTGATTCCATTAAGAATTTGAAAGCAGCAATTAAGGAGACGGAAGCAGTATATGAAGATAAAAATGCAACACAGGAAGAAGTAAATGAACAGGCTTCAAAACTTTCAATTGCTATGATTAATCTGGAAGCAAAAGCATCTGATAGTAATAGCGGAAACAATAACAATGGTAACAACAATAATAACGGTAATAATGGAAATAATAGTGGATTGAATATCAGCAATCTTGCAGATGGTGTATATTCTATTACTGGAAATATGGTGAAAGTTGATAAAACAACAGCTTCTATGTCGGATGCAGCGATTAATCATACCATTAAATTGACTGTAAAGAACGGTAAGTATTATATTACTTTGAACTTCAACGGTCTGACAGTGGGACAGAAACTTGGATATTTAAGTCAGCTGAAATATTTCACAACAGGTTATACACTTGATAAGTATGGAAATCCGCAGGGAACACTTGCTGATGTTACAGTTGACAGCTATCAGAAGAACAGCGACGGCTCACTGGTTTCTGACCAGTACGGAACAAACTATCCAGATGAAGTAACATTCGAGTTGATTCCGGAAGCTCTGAATGATGGATATGTTCCGTTACAGGTATTCGTTCCGATTATGGACGCAATCAGCTCTGGTACAGGTACACAGCCAGTATTCCTGAAACTGGATTGGGATTCATTAAAAGCAACAACATCCGATGATCCAAACTTTGATAGGAACGATAACAACAATGGTAATAACAATTCCAACGGAAACGGTAATGGCTCTTCACTTGGAAACAACACATTAGGAAATAGTTCCCTTGGAAGCAGCTCACTTGGTTCTTCTTCATTAAAGAGTGGAACATCAAGCCTTGGAAGCGGAACAGGCTCCAGTCTGAAATCTGCATCCAGCGTCAAGACAGGCGATGTGGTACAGAACAACACCTTATGGGCAGCACTCCTTCTTCTTGGTGGTGTGGCTCTGATGGCAGGTCTGATGGAGTACAAAAAAAGAAAAAAGCAAATGTAAAATAATAAGTAGTGATTTGGCAAAAAGGTGACTATTCAGAACCCTTTAGAATAAGAAAAGCTGATACGTCATGCTTGCATGTAAGTAGCAGCCTTTCTTATTCGTAAGGCGGCTCGAATAGAGTCGCCGCCCCATACATGAGCAAAATTTGCTGCGTAGCAGCAAGAAAGCACGAATATCGTGCGGTTTTGCGAATGTATGGGGTAGGGTTCTGAAAAGTTATAACAGGAGATAAGGAATGAAATTAGCAGCGAAAAAAAACAAAATATTGTCTGCCATTATGACTTGTGTGCTTGCCATTACCTTAATGGCAGGCTTTCCTGCTGTTAAGGCTTACGCCGCAAGCGGGACAGTGTATAGTTGTGCGATTAACAGATGTTACGCACACCCGGTTACCGGAGCAATCGAAGATTCCGGTGGAGAGAGTTCCTATGCAACAGGACAGGGCATGGTGGAAGGTTGTGTATACAGCAATGGTATCTTGGAAGTAACAGACGATGGAGCTTATTATCTGACCATCCGCATGAGTCTGATGGACTACACCAGTGGACATAGCTTTCAGGTACAGAATGTAGGTGATTCCGGCTGGTCTACACCATCAGAAATCGGTATTACAGGAAATGGTTCAGACAGCAATGGTACAACAGCTGATGTGTGTATGCGTGTGCCAAGTGAAAACTGTATTGTCAGAGGCGAGATGTATGTAGAGCCGATGGGAAGAAATGTTATTTTCTATCTGTATCCGAGTGACTACAGCGAGGGTAACAATACCGATATGAACGCAACTATGGTAACAGAAAGCTCGAATGGAACAGCGGCAGAGTCCGGTGGTTCTGGTTCAGTAGATAATTCAGGTTCTACTTCAAGTGGAAGTTTAAGTTCTGGAAGTTCTTCTCTCCAGAGTTCCAGCTCAAGTTCTTCCAGTTCATCAAAGAAACTGGAAAGTAGTATTACAGAAGCAGCAAAACCGAGCAGTGATTCCTCTTCACTGGATACGGAAAATGCAGTGAGTTCCGCAGAGGGACTGAGCCTTTCAACTGCTAAAGATGGAACAAGTGACAGCGATTCCGATAGCGGAAATGCTTCTTCCGGCAACCGGATTTTCCAGATTGCATTGGCAGTTGTAGTGACAGGTCTGATTCTGCTTGGAGCAGTATCCGGAGTGATATATTTCTTCCGTAAGAACTGGAAACGTTGGGGAGGTGCAGAGGACGATGATGAATAGACGTTTGAAAAAAGCATCGGCTGTCCTCCTTGCCATGACCATGATTTTCTCTCTGGCAGGTTGTGTAGACCAGAGTCAGGGGAAGAAAAGCAGTGATTCTGCTACGCAGACAGAGAGCAGTATAGATGAGACGGACAGCAGTAAGACGGCAGATAAAAAGACTTCTGACAGCAAATCTGATAAGGATTCTTCCGATGAAGATGCAAAGTCTCTCTTAGAGATTGACGATCCGGAAGAAAAGGCAGCCGTAGAAGCAGCCAAGAAAAAAGTACAGGCGATGAAAGAAAGCCCAAGAATCATAGCAACTTCTCCAGCAACCGCAGATATTTGTGATAAGCTGGAACTGGATCTGGTGGGTGTGTGCAGCAGCACCGTATCCACCATCCCGGACAGATATAAGGATGTAGAGACGGTCGGAACTGCCATGAGTCCTGACACCGAGATCTTATCCTCTTTAAGACCGGACTGGATCTTAAGTCCGGTATCCTTACAGAGTGACCTGCAGCCGAAGTATGAAGCCATCGGTTCTGACTGGGCATTCTTAAACCTCAGAAGTGTACCGGGTATGTACCGTTCCATTCAGGAGTTGGGCGAAATTTTTGACAGGGAAGACCAGGCACAGAAGCTGGTAGATGAATTCACGGAATTCTATGATGATTATAAGAAGAAAAATGAAGGCAAGGACCATCCGAAGGTCATGATCCTGATGGGGCTTCCGGGAAGTTATATCATTGCCACACCGAACTCCTATGTGGGAAGTCTGGTGGAATTGGCAGGCGGTGAGAATGTGTATTCTGACACCGATCAGGAATTTCTGACCGTCAACACCGAAGATATGAAGACCAAAGAGCCGGATATCATCCTGCGTGCAGCCCATGCACTGCCGGATCAGGTGGTCGAGATGTTCAATAAGGACTTTGCCGAAAATGACATCTGGCAGCATTTTGATGCAGTGAAGAATGGCAGAGTCTATGACCTGACGTATGAATACTTTGGCATGAGTGCAACGTTTAAATATCCACAGGCACTGGAAGAGTTACAGCCGATTCTGTACCCGGAGAGTGATGAAGATACACAGAAAGCAAAAGAAGCCAGTGACAATGCACAGAAGAAAGCCAAGGATTCTGACGCAACTGAGAAATACAACGAACAGCAGAGCAAGTAGAAAGGAGAGGACAGATGAAAGAGACAGAATTAAAAAATACTTCTGAGACTTCCGAAATGGAAGTCCAGAACCTCTCCTGTCAGGATAAAGCAAGAAAACATCGGAAAACAGCAAAAGCAGCAATTTCCTTTATTGTAATGCTCATATTACTGGTTGCATTATTCTTTGCGGCAGTGAATATCGGAAGTCTGAAAGTCAGCTTCCCGGAACTGTTAAAAGGACTGTTTGTAGAGTACAATGAAGATGTGGCAACAATCTATGACTTACGATTTCCACGAATTGTAATCTCCATGTTGGCAGGAGCAGCGATAGCGGTATCGGGTGTACTATTTCAGGCGGTATTGAAGAACCCACTTGCCGATCCGGGAATCATTGGTATTTCCAGTGGAGCAAGTTTTGCAGCGGTACTGATTACCGCATTTGCACCGACTTTATTTTTCTTCACTCCATTATTTGCATTTCTTGGCGGTGTGATTGCATTTGTCTTAGTTTACAGCCTGTCATGGAAAGGGGGATTAAGTCCCTTAAGAATTATCCTTGTCGGTGTGGCAGTCGATGCGATGTTCACCGGATTATCCAGTGCGTTGAATTCAATGAATGGCGGAAACATGTCCGGCGTGGCAGCAATCGTCAATGGTAATATCACAATGAAAACTTGGGATGATGTGAAAACCTTAGTTCCGTATGTAATTATCGGACTGGTTCTGGCACTGATTATGACGAAGATGTGCAACCTGTTAGCACTGGAAGATAAGACAGCACGAAGCCTGGGAATCAATGTCAATGCAATGCGTATCGTGATTTCACTGATAGCAGTATTACTTGCAAGTATTTCCACCGCAGTAGCTGGAGTGATCAGCTTTTTAGGACTGATTGTTCCACATATCGGAAGAATTCTGGTAGGAAGTGACCATAAGGCATTAGTACCATTTAGTGCTTTGTTCGGAGCGTTTACATTCCTACTGGCAGATACCATCGGAAGAACGATAGCTGCTCCGTATGAAGTATCCGCATCCATCATTATGAGTGTGGTCGGAGGCCCATTCTTCATCATTCTGTTAAGGAGGTCTAAGAAGTATGCAAAATAAAGAGAACAAAAATAAGCTGACCTCGGAAGAAATGGAACTGATCAGGAATGATTCCACTTTTGAGCAAAAGAAAAAAGAGAAAAAAGCGGATAAATGGGCAGACAAGCCGGCAATGGAGGTTAGAGATCTGCACTTTGCCTATGGCAAAAATAAAGTGTTAAAGGGCGTGTCCTTAAAGATCGAGGAAGGTAAGATCACAACCATCATGGGGGCGAACGGATGTGGAAAGTCCACACTGTTCTCCCTGATGACGAAGAACCTCTATCCGGGGAAGGGAAATATTTTCCTCAAGGGAAAGAACATCCAGAATCTGAACTTAAAAGAATTTGCCAGAAAGGTTGCCATTGTCCAGCAGTATAACAGTGCATCGGACGATATCACTGTTGAGAATCTGGTAGCATTCGGACGTACCCCACATAAAAAGATGATGCAGGGGGACAGTGCCGAGGATGAGCGTATGATTGAGT
>DAVZKO010000076.1:0-13508 GCA_052272205.1 Schaedlerella sp.
CAGCTGCTTTCCATGCAGCAGCAGCGCTACGAAAGCCTGAAAGCTGCCATTGAGGAAGCACGGCAGGCGCGGCACGATCTGCGCCACCAGCTATGTCAGCTCGCTGCTCTTGCAGAAGAAGGGAATCTTGAAAAGATCAAAGCCTATCTTTCCGGCGCAGTTTCCAGAATCCCGAGTCTGGAGCTGCATTTCTGTGAAAACCGGGCGGCAGACAGCGTGGTCGGGTATTACTGCGCACTTGCGAAGCGGGAGCAGATCCCATTTTCCGTGCAGCTCGATCTGCCGGAATGTCTTCCTGTAGACGAAATCAATCTGTGTCTGGTTCTCTCTAATCTGCTGGAAAATGCGCTGGAAGCCAGCCTGCGTACTGCACCTGCCAGACGCAGAATCGAGCTGACCGCCTATCTGCATGGCAACAGTCTGGCACTGATTCAGGTTGAAAACACATATGATGGAGTTATCCGGGAAAAAGACGGGGTATTTCTGTCCTCCAAGCGAAAAGGAGAAGGTGTTGGTATCCAGTCTGTCCGCCATATCGCAGAAAAATCCGGTGGAGTAAGTACAGTCACCTATCAGGACGGCCTGTTCTGCGCAAAGGTCATGCTCTGCGGGTAATTATGCCCTGCCTTTCCAAAACGGCACGGTCACAGATTTCAGCAGCCTCGCCGGTTTCTTCGCCGTCCTCGTCCTGCTCCGTGCGGTAGAGGGAAACAACTGCAAATGTCAATATAAAAATGTAGCTTTTTTGCATATCATATCTTAATCAGGCTGACAACAATCTCCTCTAAATCAAACTCCCTATCATATGCACGATCCAGGCTGCCACCCACGCAATCACACACTGCCATACTACAACACCGACTGCCCATTTGCCTCCGAGTTCTCTTTTTACAGAAGCAATCGCAGCCACACATGGTGTATAGAGCAAACTGAATACAAGGATTGATGCCGCAGTCACCGGCGCAATTACCGTACTGATACTTCCGCCAAATAGCACTCCAAGTGTTGACACCACACTTTCTTTTGCCATAAATCCACTGATCAGTGCCGTACAGATACGCCAGTCTCCCATGCCAAGAGGTTTGAACAATGGCACAAGCAGTCCGGAAACAATCGCAAGAATACTGTCTGCAGAATCTGTTACCATATTCAAATGCAAATCGAAACTCTGTAAGAACCATACTACGATAGTCGCAATCAGGATAACCGAAAATGCTCTTTGCAGAAAGTCTTTCGCCTTCTCCCACAGCAATTGCATTACATTTTTCACTCCCGGCAAACGATAGTTTGGAAGCTCCATGACAAACGGAACCGGTTCTCCTTTAAACAATGTTCCGTTATATAAAAGTGCTACCAGAATTCCGACTATAATTCCAAGTACATACAATCCTGCCATGATCAGTCCGCCTCGTCCCGGGAAAAATATACTGACAAAAAAGGAATATATCGGCAGCTTTGCAGTACAACTCATGAACGGTGTCAGGAGGATCGTCATCTTACGATCGCGCTCACTGGTCAGCGTTCTTGTTGCCATAACCGCCGGAACCGTACAACCGAATCCGATCAGCATTGGAACGATACTTCGTCCGGAAAGCCCGATTTTTCGCAATAACTTATCCATCACAAATGCTACACGCGCAATGTATCCGCTGTCTTCCATCAATGATAAGAAGAAAAATAAAGTTACGATAATCGGAAGAAAACTCAATACACTTCCTACACCGGTAAAGATTCCGTCAATCACCAGACTGTGCATTGCACTGTTGACATGACCTGCTGTCAATGCCGCATCTGCAATTTCTGACAATTTATCAATTCCAATTTCCAGAATTCCTTGCAGCCATGCACCGATAACATTAAATGTCAGATAAAATACCAACACCATAATTCCGATAAAACACGGAATTGCGGTATATTTTCCTGTCAGGATCTTATCTATCTTTTCACTTCGAAGTCGTTCTTTGCTCTGTTTTGGCTTTGTTACAGTCTGCTCACACAATCGCTCTATAAAATCAAATCGCATATCTGCAATGGCAGCACTTCTATCCACGACACGTTCCGTTTCCATCTGCTGTACAATATGTTCCAGCATTTCCATCTCATTTTGTTCTAATTTCAACTGCTCCAGAATCAACGGGTCCCCCTCAATGGCTTTTGTCGCCGCAAACCGAACCGGAATATCTGCTGCCTGTGCATGGTCTTCAATCAAATGAATGACCGCATGAATGCAGCGATGTACCGAGCCATCATGATCCGTCTTATCACAAAAATCCTGTCGAAGCGGATGTTCCTGATATTTTGCGATATGTAGCGCATGTTTTACAAGCTCATCCACACCTTCATTCTTCGCCGCTGAAATCGGCACAACCGGAACTCCAAGAAGTGCTTCCATTCCATTGACATCAATAGCTCCCTGATTGCCCAGAACTTCATCCATCATATTCAGTGCAACAACCATCGGAATATCCATTTCCAACAACTGCATCGTCAAATACAGATTACGCTCAATATTCGTCGCATCCAAAATGTTGATAATTGCCTTCGGCTTTTCATTTAACACAAAATTACGAGAAACAATTTCTTCACTGCTGTACGGTGACATGGAATAAATTCCCGGAAGGTCGGTAACTTCTGTATTTGGATACCCTTTCATGGAACCCGATTTTCGATCCACGGTTACTCCTGGGAAGTTACCAACATGCTGATTTGAACCGGTCAACTGATTGAACAGTGTTGTCTTTCCACAGTTCTGATTTCCTACCAGTGCATAGGTCAGCTTTGTTCCTTCCGGCAATGGATTTTCATCTTCTTTCGAATGATATTTTCCTTCCTCACCAAGTCCCGGATGTTCCGAATCCTTCACTTTCTCGATTCGTTTATGCTTTTGACTTCGCTCTTTGATTTCTTCGATTTCTATCTGTGCAGCCTCCGCCAGTCGAAGTGTCAGCTCATACCCATGAATCTGCAACTCCATCGGATCCCCCATCGGCGCAAATTTTACCACTGTCACTTCTGCGCCCGGAATCATTCCCATATCAAGAAAATGCTGACGAAGTGCACCATTTCCCCCAACATGTTTGATCACAGCACTCTTGCCAATTTCCAATTCCTTTAATGTCATATCTTATGTTCATCCTTCTTCTTTCGTTCTGTTTTGATGTATCTATCAACCTTTACCCCTGTTCATAATGCATAAGTATTTAGTGAACTCACGTTAGTTATTGATAACTTTTTCTCATTATAACATCTTTTTTGTAAGAATAAACATATTTTTGATAATTTTTCTCAATTACTTTTAGCCAGCTCATTTTAGTTTCGATTAGCCTTGTTTTAAATTTGTTTTATGATAAACTTTTATATATGATAAATTTCTTCCATTAAGAATTGAAATACAGGAGGCTCAACATGTCTTTTATCAGTGTATTTGATGTTATGGGACCGAACATGATCGGTCCGTCCAGTTCCCATACTGCCGGTGCTGCACGTATCGCATACCTTGCTCAGAAGATGATAAACGGACCATTAAAAAGTGTACAGTTCATCCTTTATGGTTCCTTTGCCAAAACTTACCACGGACATGGTACAGATCGCGCCCTGCTCGGTGGCATTATGGGATTTTCCACCGATGATATGCGCATCCGCAACTCTTTTGAAATTGCAACGAAACAGGGGTTAGAATATACCTTTACAACCAATGAAGAGGAAACGGATATCCACCCTAATACCGTAGATATCATCATGACTAATGAAGTCGGACAGGAACTGACCATACGCGGAGAATCTCTCGGTGGTGGTAAAGTCCGCATCGTAGAAATCAACCATGTAGATGTAGATTTCACCGGAGAATACAGTGCCGTCATTGTAATTCAGAAAGATGTGCCGGGTGTTGTTGCTTATATCACCAAATGCCTCAGTGACAGGCAGGTCAATATTGCTTTTATGAGACTGTTTCGTGAATCCAAAGGACATACTGCCTATACAATTGTAGAGTCCGACGGAAAACTCCCGGAAGATATTGCTGATACCATCCGCCAGAATGAACATGTACTGGATGTCATGGTTGTCCAAATGTAGTTTACATCAAGGAGAGTTAGAGTATGGATTTTAAAAATGCGAAAGAACTTCTTACATTATGTGAAGAACAAAATTTACCAATCTCCGAGATTATGCGCAGGAGAGAAATTCAAGTCGGAGAACGTGATGCTGAAGACACCAATCAAAAGATGAGCCGTGTCCTTGAGATTATGAAAGAAGCGGCTTTTTCTCCTGTTGAAAACCCAATCAAGTCCATGGGAGGACTCATCGGAGGCGAATCACAAAAAATATCCGAACATTTTGAAAATGGGAAAGGATTATGCGGAGATTTGCTTGAAAAGGCAATGATTTATGCGATGGCAACTTTGGAGACGAACGCTTCCATGGGATTGATTGTTGCTTCTCCAACAGCCGGTTCCGCAGGGATTGTTCCCGGACTGCTTCTCGCTTTTCAGGAGATATATGACTTTTCGGATGAAGCAATTCAACAGGTTCTGTTCACTGCCGGTGCAATCGGTTATCTGGCTATGCGCAATGCCACTGTCGCAGGTGCTGTAGGTGGATGTCAGGCCGAAGTCGGTGTTGCTTCTGCCATGGCAGCTTCCGCTGCTGTTGAATTAATGGGTGGTACACCAAAACAATGTCTGGCTGCAGCCTCTACTGTTCTTATGAATATGTTAGGTCTGGTCTGTGATCCGGTCGGCGGATTGGTGGAATACCCTTGCCAGAATCGTAATGTCACCGGTGTTGCAAACGCACTTATAGCAGCCGAGATGGCTCTTGCAGGTGTTCCGCAACTCATTCCGTTTGATGAGATGCTGGAGGCCATGTATAAAGTTGGAAAACGACTTCCTGCCGAACTTCGTGAGACTGCTCTGGGTGGATGTGCAACGACACCTTCGGCGTGCGAGGCGTGTCATCTGTGTCATTGAGACAAATTAAAATAACAAGAGGGGGAAATTTTTTATGAACACCGAGAGCAATACAAGAATGACAGAGGGAAGCATTTCCAAAAAAATTATTTTCTTTGCCATTCCGCTGTTTATCGGAAATTTATTTCAGCAATTATATAACACCGCCGACTCCTTGATTGTGGGGAATTTTCTTGGAAGCAATGCGTTGGCTGCAGTCAGCTCATCCGGTAATCTCATCTTTTTGATGCTGGGCTTTATCAACGGAATTGCGATGGGAGCCGGTGTTGTCATCGCAAGATATTATGGAGAAAAGAACAGTGAAAATCTTCAAAAAGCAATTCATACAACTGTGGCTTTCGGTTTGGCATCCGGTCTGTTCCTAACTGTGATTGGCATGTTTCTGGCACCGAAGCTACTGGTACTGATGGGAACTCCTTCGGAAGTGCTTCCACAGTCAATTATATATTTTCGTATATATTTCGCCGGCTCACTTGGCTTTGTCATGTATAATATTTTCGTTGGAATCTTACAGTCCATTGGTGACAGTCGTCATCCGCTGTTCTATCTGATTTTGTCCTCTTGTATCAATGTTGTCCTGGATATTTTCTTTATTGCAGGTCTTGGTATGGGAGTCGGTGCAGCAGCACTTGCAACCGCTATTTCTCAGTTCGTGAGTGCGATTCTTTGTATGATTCATTTGACACGGACACAAGAAGAATACCGCCTGCAGTTAAATAAGATTCGTTTTGACCGTCGGATGATGCAACAAATTATTCAAAATGGTGTACCCTCCGGTTTTCAGAATTCCATCATTTCACTTGCCAATGTTTTTGTCCAGACAAATATCAATGCATTCGGGAAAATGGCAATGGCAGGTTGTGGATCCTATTCCAAAGTAGAAGGCTTTGCATTCTTGCCGGTAACATGTTTTACGATGGCACTGACAACATTTGTCAGCCAGAATCTCGGTGCGAAACAGTATGAACGAGCAAAAAAGGGGGCTCGCTTTGGCATCTTGTGTTCCATCTTGATTGCCGAACTAATCGGCGTGCTGATTTATACCACTGCTCCAACGCTGATTGCTGCCTTCAACGGGGCCCCGGACGTCGTACATTATGGAGTGATGCAGTCTAGAACAATTGCACTGTTTTACTTTCTGCTGGCATTTTCCCACTGTATCGCAGCGGTACTTCGCGGTTCCGGTCACGCATCTGTTCCTATGATTGTCATGCTTTGTGTTTGGTGTCTGTTCCGTGTAAGTTACATTTCCATTGCTGTTCACTATATTCCGGATATTCGTGTAATATTCTGGGCCTATCCGCTGACCTGGAGCATTAGTTCCATCATTTTCCTATATCTGTTTTTACGTGGACAATGGGTATATGGATTTGAGAAAAAAGAGAAAAAGTGAGGATAATCCCATTCGCTGATTTTCTTGATAATGGCCGAATAGAATCCCCATGAGAACATTGCAAGAAATGCCAGAAAGACTCCCGCCGGATTTAGATTCAGACTTTTTGCTCTATTCATACTGACCCTTGCAGATTTGCAATTTTTACAATTCCGCAAGGGTCTTTTTTCATGATAATCCTTATCTTAAATACCGCTTCATATTTTCAAAAATCACTCGATATGCATTTGCATACATATGTACCCCTTCTACTGTAAATTCCTTTTTCAACCTTCCATTTTCATCCGTAAGTCCTTGATTTACATCGATATATTCATATCCATATTGGTCTGCAAGACTTCTTACTGCTTCATTTGCGACCGGAATATTTTGATTATTTCTATTCACAAATAAATTCTTGCCCCATTCAACAGGTTTGTCAATTTCATTCACCGGATAATACGCCATCATATACACCTTTGTCTCAGGTAATCTTTCTTTAATCTGCACCAAAATCTTCTCGTAATTCGTTATGGTATGTGCAAGTGCTTCCTCGAAAGAAATTGTAGGATTACTAATATCATTTGTTCCAATATTAATAAAAATCTTAGACGGCTCTGTACCAAACACCTGAACTTCCATATTTTCCAACATATCATCTGTAGTAAATCCGCCAATACCACGATTATATATCATCGTATTCATTTTCTCTGTCATTAATAATTCATTTATCGGAAATTGCTCCATTAATGAAGACCCGGTAAAAAGAATCTGCCCTTTCACTACCTGCTCATTTAAGATACGATATTTGTCAATTTTCTCTTTCTTTTCCCTCTCAAAAAATTCTTGCACGAAATCACTCATAATTCTCCTCCTTCATTTTCTTCAATTCCGGCATCACAATCACCAACATCGTCACGAAACACATACTTCCGCCAATTACATTTGATATCGGCTCTGCCAGGAATACACCTTTTGTTCCCATGTGAAATGCATATGGGAATAAATACGTTAACGGCACTACTATAAATACTTTTCTCAGTAACGAGAAAAAGATGGCCTGCTTTTTCTTGTTCAATGATTTGAACACGGTCTGTCCGATATATTGCAAATCCATAAATATAAATGCTGCAAAATACAATTTCAATGCTACTACCGCATCAACCAGCAATTCTTTATCTGAACTGAAAATTCCGATTAAAAATTCCGGTGCCAGAATGATCACACTCCACATGATTGCCGTATAAATAAGTATCATGCAAGTCATTACTCCAATCGCTTTTTTAACACGTTTCGGACGCCGAGCTCCATAGTTATAACTTAAAATCGGGGAAGTTCCTTCATTCATCGCATAAATCGGCGTCTCCACCATCTGCCGGATGCTTGACACAATGGTCATTACCGATATGTAAACATCTCCGCCGATTCCGGATAATACACTGTTACAGCATATCGTTACAAGACTATTCGTCAACTGCATGATAAAACCGGCACTGCCGAGACTTATGATATTCTTCGCATCTGTTCCGCATACCTTCCATTCTTCTTTTGACAATATCCGAACCTTCAGTTCTGATTTTTTTCTGAGGAAATATAATACATAGGATGCTGATAATGTCTGAGAAATAATCGTTGCGATTGCTGCCCCTTTGATCCCTAAATGCAATCCAAAGATAAACAGTGGATCTAAAATCAGGTTGGCAATTGCGCCAATCGTTACAGACAACATACCTGAATTGGCATAGCCTTGTGCATTGATAAATGGATTCATTCCGGTTGCAATCATCGATGGCACCGTTCCTATCAGATAAATCATCATGTATGGATATGCATATGTCAGTCCCTCTTTCGATGCTCCGAATAATACTAAGATTGGATTGGCAAATACCATTCCGATTCCCATCAGAATCACACCACAAACACATAACATCGAAAATGACGTATTCATAATAATCCCGGCTTTTTGGGTGTCTTTCTTTCCTCTGTTAATAGAAAATAATGGTGCACCGCCACTTCCGAATAGATTACTGAATGCCGTGATAATCACAATAATTGGAAAGCATAATCCCACCGCACCAAGTGCTGTTGTTCCAACTTCCGGAATCCTTGCAATATAAATTCTGTCCACGATATTGTATAAGAGACTTAATATCTGAGCAACTAACATCGGAAATGCTGCTCCTAAAATATTTCCTGTAATTGTTCCATGTTCAAAATCAATTCGTTTCATGTTCTCATTCCTTTTTTGCTTTCTTTCCTTGACTTCAAGTATAGCACAAATTAAAATATATAAAAAATATTGTTTTTATATAGTAATGCAATAATTTTTGTATATTATGTAGGCGCATGATGATTATCTTTGACGCTATCGTCTCCTACATTCCGAAATTCAAAAAACTTTTTATCATAACTTTGCAAATCAAATTTTATTTTTAACAGGAGAAATTTATATGGAAATCAAACAATTAGAATACTTTCGTGCAATCGTAGAAGAAGGAACTGTCAGTGCTGCCGCCCGCGCTCTACATATGACACAACCACCACTAAGCTATCAGATGAAGATGTTAGAAGAAGAACTGCAAGTCCAACTTTTCATTCGTGGGACAAAAAAAATAACTCTGACCGAAGCCGGTAAAGTGCTCTATGCCAGAGCCACCAGTCTGCTTACTATGACAGATATTACCAAACGCGAAGTAATTAAAGCAAGTCAGTCCGCTACTCTCCACATTGGTCTGACTCCTTCCAGCGTTTCCATTATGTCAGACTATTTGGTTCGTTTCGCCTCCAAGCATCCGGATATTCATTTTGATATCCACGAAGGCTCTACGTTTGCCTTGAAAAATGAATTAGAAAATGGAATGGTCGATATCACAACACTTAGAACACCGATTGTATTAAATGAATGTAACACCAGAGTTTTATTACAGGAAAATTTAGTTGCAATGGCAATCCAAGACTTCATCGAAATCCAACGTACCACCCTTTCACTAAAAGAATTATCTAAGAAACCTTTGATACTTTCTCATCGGTATCGCAAATATATTCTGTCCGCATTTGAAGATGCCCACCTGACATGTGATATCTACTGTGAATGTGAAGATGCAAGAACCGCCATAACTTTAGCGGAACATGGTTTAGGGGTTGCAATTCTCCCATCTTCCATGAGAGAACTCACCCCTCGCCTTTATGCATATTCTATTGAAGATACAGACCTCTCGACAGAAATTCTCCTTGCCTGGAGAGGCGAACGAATTCCGGTCGAGGTAAAGAAATTTTTATCTGAATTGGAATAATTTTATACCTTATAATTTTCCTTCATTAGATTTTAAAATTTCTTTCACTTTTTCTTCTGTCATGTCTGTAAGCTTTGCAATTTCTGCGAGAGGGTATCCTGAATGTTTTACTCAGAGTTTTGAGCTTATGAAATGTTTCACCGATTAGATAATAGACACACAAATGAATCAGATTTCATTTGCGTGATGATAGAATAGCATAGAAATTTGATATATACAAGTACTAAAAAAGATATACACCTTCATCAAATATAAAACAAGTTTCCCTATTTTCTCTGATTTTAAGGTATACATCTTTTTCTATTTTTCAATCTTATAAGTTTTCATTTTCAAGCAGAGTAATCAATTCTTCTTCACTTCTTACAATATAATCCGGCATCACATCTCCCGTTGCTTCATGTCCCCGATGATTATACCAGACTGCTTTCCAGCCGGCACCTTTTGCCCCTGCAATATCATTGTCAAAAGAGTCTCCCACATAACAGACGTCTTCTTTCTGCAGACCCAATCTTCCCAATTCTGCCTCAAAGATTTCCGCATCCGGTTTCGCAATGCCAATCTCTCCCGATATCAAGATATGTTCTTTCGGAATCCACTGCTCCACTCCCAATGCATTTACCTTATCCCACTGATGCTGCGTGGGGCCATTGGTAACAATTCCGAGTTTCATCTTTCCACTTAGATTCTCTAGCAGATTTTTCATTGATTCCGTCATCTTAATTTCCTGTTGCTTCTGCTCGTAAACCGCCTGAAACATCAATGCCGTCTGTGCATCTATTTTCTTTCCATAATCACGAAATGCATTTTCAAACCGATAAATATACATCTCTTCCATCGATATCTTTCCGCTGAGTGAACTGGCATATACCGAGTCACTGTAGCGTCTGCTCGCCAGAAATGCCCCCTCCAGATCCAGTCCGGTATCCTCCGGAAACACTTCTCTGCAAGCCTCCTTAAACGGAGTGGATAAATCATACAATGTGTCATCAACGTCAAATACAACTGCTTTTATCATTTCTCTTCCTGCTTTCTTTGATACTGCTGTTCTTTTGCTATATCGCTAGTCTAACACACGATTTCACAAATTTGTACACAAATTTTCACATTTCCTTCACAGTTTTCCACGTTTTTCCCTTGACATACGGTGTTATAATAAAACTGTAACAAGGAAATAAAACTTAACAAAACCTACTTGTAGAACAAAGTTGAAGGCTGCTAAGCGTGATTCAGTATTTGGAGGAAAAGATAAATGAATACTTTAAAAGCTGAAAAAAGAAACATGACAATCAAAGCCAAAAAACTTAGACGCGAAGGATTTGTAACCGGTAATCTGTTCGGTCGCGAGATGAAAGAATCGATTCCATTGCAGATGGACAAACGTGCCGTTGACCAGCTTCTCAAAGAAGAAGGAAAAGGTGGTCAGGTAATGCTCGAAGTTGACGGACAGACTTATGACGCACTGATTAAAGAAGTAGACTATAACCCATTGAAAGGTTATGTCGACGAGATAGATTTTCAGGCATTGGTAAGCGATGAAAAGGTACATTCTACTGCAGAAGTACATCTGATCAACCTTGAGAAACTTGCCGCCGGTGTACCACAGCAGATGTTGCATGAGATTTCATTCAAGGCACTCCCTGCTGCACTGGTAGAGAAAGTAGAAGTAGATGTCGGAGACTTGAAAGTCGGAGATACCATTCGAGTAAGTGATTTACCAATCGCACAGGATAAAGACGTTGATCTGATGACCGATGCAGATGCCACGGTTGTTACGATTACAGAGGTTCATGTATCAGCTGCCGACGCTGCTGAAGATGCAGACGAGGAAGCTGCTGAGTAATACTTGAACACATACTCTATAATTTCATATTGATTGGTTGACATTCTAAAAGGAAATGCCCGTAAGCAGATTTTTGTTTCTGCTTACGGGCATTTTAGCTTCTTCCAGATGTACCACTGTCAGATTCCTGTCATAAGTACGGCATCGTTCACTCTAATATCCCGTGCTTAATATTTCTTCAAATAATTAATGACCTTCTCCGTCACCGCATTCTGATATTTTCCTTTGCGCCAGGCTACGCCAATCCGCTGTTCAATCGCAGGAAATACCGGAATGCCTACAAGTTCCGGATGGTCTCCCAACATAGAGCGATAAAGAAATGTTCCGATTCTCTCTGACTTGATCATGTTGATCAATGTTGTGACCTGACTGGTATTTAAGATAATATGAGGGTTTACTCCTACCGCTTTAAACTGTCTGGTCAATGTCATAACCTGAACCGAATCTGTATTAAATAAAATCAGCGGCTCCCCTTCCAGCATTGTCAGTAGAATAGCATTCTGCTCTGCCAATGGATGATCTTTCGCAACACAAAATAATAAATCTTCCGTATCGATCACATGTAGATTACATTTATCAATTGCCGTTTGCTCTGCATTGACAATTGCCAGATCTAACTTTTCATCCAGTACGAGCTCGCATGCCTTAATCGAACCATACTCATACAACCGGAAATCCACATCCGGGAATTCTTCCCGGAGCGCCAGATACATGTCCGGAAGATAAATCGTTCCAAGCATCGGTGGAATTCCAATCCGAACCGGAGTCACCTGCTTTCTTAACTCATGGAATTCCGAAGTAACCGAATCTGCATGAGCCAACAATTCTTCTGCGCTTTTATAAAACTTTTCACCTACGGGGGTCAATGTCAGTTTATTATTGTTTCTATAAAATAGATTCACTCCAAATTCTTCTTCGAGTGATTTAATCGCATTTGATACTGACGGCTGTGTCACAAACAGCTCCTTCGCTGCTTTTGTAATATTATGATATCTTGCCGCTACACAAAAGTATTCCAACTGGGTCAGTTTCATCGTACGTCCCCCTTTATCTTTCTTCTGACTCCTGATTTATCTTCTTGTTTTGTAATTGAAAATCGTTCTCAAACAGCATTCAATAATCTTTGTTTTCCGATTTCTTCCATAGTTTTTTCTTATGATACCATATTTTTTTCCAAATGTACATTTTCCAAAACATTTCCTATAATACAGGCATAGCAAACAAGTAATCCAAACGGCCGAAAGTAAATTACTTTTTGATGTAACACATGACTGACATCGACCAGTCACAAAAGAAAAAGTTAATAAAGGATTGGAGGAAAACATATGAGTCCCTCAACAATAACACTTCTGTTTCTCCTGTTCGCGGTAAGCATGACAACATGTCGTGATGTTGCTCACAGACGTCTTGTTGAAGAAGGAAGAGAACTTCCTGTTGATGTAAAAGATGCAGCTATTTTCCATGCAGGACCGATTATCCGTCCACTGGAAAATGATAAATTCGAAATGGTATCTGTCGGACCGACAACAAGTATGCGTATGGAAAAATTCGAATATGAATTCGTAAAAGAATCCGGTGTACGTGTTATCATCGGTAAAGGTGGAATGAAAGAAAACACAGAACGTGCATGTAAAGAATTTGGCGCTATCCACTGTGTATTTCCTGCAGGTAATGCCGTAGTTGCCGCTACAGAAGTAGAAGAAATCGTAGATGCTCAGTGGCGTGACCTCGGAATGCCTGAGACACTGTGGCACTGCCGTGTAAAAGAGTTCGGACCTCTGATCGTATCCATTGATACAGAAGGACGTAACCTCTTTGAAGAGAACAAAGTAATCTTCAACGAAAGAAAAGAAAAAGCAATCGAAGAGATCTGCAAACATGTAAGCTTTATCAAATAGTGAGTGCTAATTTTTTTGTGAAGAATTTGTGAAGCCTTGATTTTATAGGCTTCACAGGGATTTTTCACTTGCTTTCACACTCAATTTTCTTGATTTGACCACATTTTTACGACAAATTCTTGGAAAAATATATTCGTC
>DAVZKO010000077.1:0-13114 GCA_052272205.1 Schaedlerella sp.
TGTAATATCATCCAAATTGATCGTAGCACCTAATCTATCTGCGAGCTGGAAATCTTCAGCCGGCGTGTCATTTGATGAGAACATAATATCCTGACCTACTGCTCCGATTACTTCTGAAAGCATCAACTCTGTATAAGAAGAGCAATCACATCCACATCCGTATTCTCTTAAAATCTGAATCAGGAATGGATTTGGAGTTGCCTTTACCGCAAAATATTCTTTGTACCCTGGATTCCATGCAAACGCTTCTTTTAATGCTTTTGCATTCTCTCGGATTCCTTTTTCATCATAAAGATGAAATGGTGTCGGGTAGGTCTTTGTGATTTCTTCAATCTGTTCTTTTGTTACAAATGGTTTTTTACTCATTTCCTTTGTTCTCCTTACTTAATGTCATTAATTTTATCTCGTTCGCCAACGCATTTTTATAAAGCATCACGAAATTCTTCTTTCCTGAATACAGGCAGGTATTCATACTTCCCTTTCCGTATTCTCCGGTCAGCACATGCTTCGAATCGGTAATCATCCCAATCTGCTTTCCTTTGGCTTCTCCGGTATAGACCTGTACATTCTGCACCGGACAGACACCGTCTGTAATAATCACAACTTTTTTCCCTTGTTGTTCCAGTATTTGTAATTCTTCCTGAAATTCATTCAGATACAAAAAGGAACATGATAAATACACTCTTTCTTCCGCCTCTTTCAAGAGGTTGTGTATCTTATTGCTGATATTCAGCTCTCCTTCAATTGTGATATAGCCTTCCTCATCCACAGAAGAGTCCGGAAGATTCTCCAACATCCAGTCTCTCTCTTCCTGCATACGTCTGATACTGTTCTCACAGAACTCATCCAGTGCAACCGGAATGTATTTTTTGGCATTCTCCTCCAGTACATACGCTGCTCCTTTTTCTGTCAGCGCCGCCAATGCACTGTATGCGTTCGACCTGGAAATTCCTGTGGACTTTGCAATCTCATATCCGGTCTGCTTCCCATCTGTCAGTAACCTATGATATACAATTGCTTCTTGCCTTGTCAATCCGTAGTGAATCAAACACTCTATAAATTGATGTTCATCCATCTCGTACACCATCCCTGATTTTGCTAGTAGTTCTTTATAGGAACACTATACAACCGGTTTAAGAAAATGTCAATAGTTACGACTAACTTTATAAACAAAGATTTCTCAATATGCAAAAAGACTACTGTTTCCGTAACAATAGTCTTTTATAGATCATATTATTCTTTGTTCTTATTATAGAAAAACATCAATACTGCCATTGTACAGATTATGATATAACCAATCCAACTATATACATCCGGAAGCTGTCCGAATACAATAAATCCAAGCAACGCTGAAAAAATAATCTGTGAATAATCATATACCGATATTTCTTTTGCCGGTGCATGGAAATATGCTGCAGTAATGCTGAACTGCCCTCCGCTGGCTGCAAGCCCTGCAAGAAGCAGGTATACAATCTGCATCATAGACATTGGATGATAATCAAAAATCAAAAACGGCAGCGTAACCACACAGGAGAATGTTGAAAATACAAAAACAATAAACGGCCCCTTCTCTCCTTTTTGTCCCAATACCCTTACATAAGTATACGCAACTCCGGCTCCCAATCCCCCTAGCAAACCAATCAGCGAAGCAGGTCCCGAGAAGATTGCAGGTGTTGGTTTGATAATCAACAAACTACCGATAAATGCACCGATTACTATCAATGCCTGTGGAATCTTCACCTTTTCTTTCAAAATCAAGATACTGAATATAATCGCAAAAAATGGAGACATCTTATTCAACATGGATGCATCCGACAATACCAGATGATCTACTGCATAGAAATTGCATAAAATTCCAAGTGTTCCGGCAAGTGAACGGAGAAATAAATATTTTATATTCTCCTTCTTTCCTGAAAATCCGATTCCATCTCGCTTCAAAATGATAAATGCAAAGACAAGTGCCACCAGATTTCGAAAAAAACTTTTCTGTACTGCCGGTAAATCTCCTGCCAATCTGACAAACATCGCCATCAATGCAAAGCAAAATGCGGAGATCACAATATATATAATCCCCAAATATTTCTTTTTCGCCTTCATAAAATCCTTCTTTCTCTCTTAACCGCCATCGCTTATTATATGTCATTCTTGAATCAAGTGCAACTTAAAACGTGCCAGAATTCCTCCCGGCACGTTTTAAGTTATCTCGTTTTTTCAAGCTCATTCTTTTTAAACAGTGATACTACACAACAAATTACAATTGTAATTGCCATATCCGGCAACGTATTTCCAACCGGAATATCCACTGTCATCAAATAGCGATATAAGAAAAATCCGATTACCCAGATTACCAGATTAGACACGCAAAACGCTTTCTTCTCTTCTTTTTTCTTGATAAAGAAAAAGTCTGCAATCTGAATTGCGATCATCGGAGCAAATACCGAACCGATCAAGTACAGAAAATCGGTGATGTCATCCATTGGGAACAGGATTGCAGCAATCGTTCCTACAATCGTTACTATAATCGCAACATATTTTCCATTCCATCCTTTTGCAATAGACTCACTGGAAATACCTGCGGAATACGCATCGAGGAATGTAGTTGTAACGGTTGAAAAAATAATGATCAGAAGTCCTACAATACCAAGACCTGCTTTTACCATAATTACAGAAATATCATATTCTCCGGTGTAAATCGTTGCCCCCATACCGATCATATACATCCAGCAGCTTACAATTCCATATACAATTGCACTGACTGCAGTTGCTTTGACTGGCTTTTCTGCCTCTCTCGTATAATCACTGATTAACGGAAGCCATGATAATGGCATCGCAACGGAAAGTTCTACTGCTGCTCCAAAAGTCATAGCTTCATCCCCAAGTGCCACCACTGTATGATTTCCAAAGAAAATTACTTTACACAAGATCAATGTCAAAATAAACAGTGCTGTCATTGCAACCATATTGACTTTACCAAGATTTGTAATACCGATTGCAATCCAGAGAATAATTAAAAGTCCGATTACAATGCACCAAATCCAGGAACTTGCAGAAATCACCCCACTTGCAGCCAGAGAACCATCATAAATCATAATTGCAGTCCAGCCAACTAGCTGTAACACATTCAATATGGAAAACAACAATCCACCCTTTTCTCCAAAACTAAGTTTCACTGTCTCCATCGCACTTTTTCGTGTTTTTCCACCAATCACGCCTGCAAGGAACAACATCGTACATCCTATGATATGTCCCAAAATAATCGCAGCCATTCCCTTTCCGAATCCTAATGGTGCAAGATATGTACCGGTCAGGATCTCCGCAATTGAAACGCCGGCGCCAAACCAAATCAACCCATTTTCAAAAATTGAAGTACGCTTTGTGCTCATCTTATGCTTCCTCCTTTTCGGAGATTGCATCTGCACAGGTTACATATTCCCCTGTGATGTTGAAACCATGTTTCATCGGACCGGAACCTTTTCCTAAGTCCAACATTGCAGCCAACGCCCCGGAAATATAATCCTTCGCACGTTTTACAGACTCGTCCATATCATATCCTTTTGCAAGATTCGATGCAATGGCACTGGATAATGTACAACCCGTTCCATGTGTATTCGAATTGTTGATTCGTTTCCCATAGAACCATTTGTACTCTCCTTCTCGATATAACAGATCATTCGCATCATTTAACTGATGACCGCCTTTGCAAAGTACTGCACAATGATATGTCTCACTGATTTTCTTTGCAGCGAGGATCATATCTTCCTCTGTCTCTACTTTCATACCTGAAAGTACTTCTGCTTCCGGGATGTTCGGTGTCAATACAGACGAAATCGGAAGCAGGTATGTTTTCAGTGTCTCAATCGCATCATCACTGATCAGCTTAGAACCACTGGTTGCCACCATAACCGGATCAACTACAATATTCTCTGCTTTATACTCTTTCAACTTTTCTGCAATCGTCTCAATCAATGCAGACGAAGATACCATACCAATCTTCACGGCATCCGGACGAATATCTGTAAAAATGCTATCCAACTGCTGAGCCAAAAACTCAGGTGTCACTTCCATAATCCCTGTTACGCCGGTTGTATTTTGTGCAGTCAATGCGGTGATCGCTGTCATAGCATATACGCCATTCGCTGTCATCGTCTTGATATCTGCCTGAATGCCGGCGCCTCCGCTGGAATCACTCCCTGCGATTGATAATGCTGTTCTCATCATATTTAAATCCTCTTTTCTTTTGCATTATTTTTCTTTAGCGACAGAAGGTGGTGCCCCCAATCTGCCGCTTTTTAAGTAATCGGCACAATTGTGCCGGCAATGTACAAATGCACATTCTTTTTATTGTTCCTGGTTTTCTTCTTTTTCTGTCATACTCCACCAGAATTTCTGAAAATCATCAAATTCCGAAAGATACACATCTGCTGTATTCCATATTTTTGCCAAATCTCTGTCATTTGCCTGATCGTATACCCCCACGGTAACAAAACCTGCTTTCTTCGCAGTTGCCAGTGCATGATACGCATCTTCAAAGACAATTACTTCATCCGGATCGCAATCCATCTGAAGCGCCGCTGCCAGATAAATATCCGGTTTTGTCTTATCTGTCTGCAACTCTGTACAAGTCAGAATTCCTTCAAATAAGTTCTTAATTTCAAGACGTTTCAATGCTGCTTCCAGATTCTTACGATCTCCTGTTGTCGCAATCACCATCGGAATATGCGCTTCACGGAAGCCTTCCAGAAAACTTCTCACACCCTCTTTTAAAGGCACTTTTTTTGCGTAATATTCTTCTATTTCATGGTTGATTCCATCTATAATCTCTTTTTCTGTCAGATTCAAATGATATTCTTCAATCAGATACTGTGCTGCCTGAGGCAGACTCATTGTAAACAGCACTTCTCCAAGTCCCTGCTTTGCTTCAATTCCCATGGATTTCAGATACAACTCTCCCAAATTTTCCCAAATAGGCATAGAATTCAAAAGTGTTCCATCCGCATCAAATATTACTCCTTTAATCATCTTTCTTTACCTCACTTCACTTGCAGTATTATTTTGCAAGCATCTGTTCGGTACGACTTCTCAACTCTTTCGTTGCCATTTCAATATCCGGCTGTGCAAACAATGCACTGATGACTGCAATTCCACAAATTCCACTTTCTGCAAGTTCTCCTACATTATGCGCTCCAATTCCGCCAATTGCAATAACCGGAATGGAAACAGCTTCACAGATTGCTTTCAATGTTTCTTTCCCCACTTCAATTGCATCATCTTTTGAGCCTGTCGGAAATACTGCTCCGACTCCAAGATAATCTGCACCACGTTTTTCAGCTTCTATCGCCTGCTCCACTGTCTGGGCTGAAACTCCGATAATCTTATCCGGTCCCAGTTTTGTACGAACATCGCCGGCTTCCATATCACTCTGTCCTACATGTACACCATCGGCATCGATTGCTGCTGCAATTTTAACATTGTCATTGATTACAAACGGCACATGATATTCCCGACAAAGTTTCTGGATTTCCTTTGCTTCTTCCAGAAACTGTTCTTCATCCAGATTCTTTTCTCTTAACTGAATAAATGTTGCTCCGCCTTTTAATACTTTTTCAACCTGGCTGTAAAGTGTCTCACCATTTAACCAGTGACGATCTGTTACCGCATATAAAAGCAAATCCTTCTCTTTACAATTCATCGTATTCTACCATCCTTTTTATGCAAAATTTATCGAAGTTTGTATCTGTCCTGTATTTTCATTATGACTCGATTTCATACTCCATCCATATTTTCTTATTATCGAATCTCGTACTTTGCACCCTTCTCTAAGATATCTCCTGTCATATTGTAAATTGCATCAATAATTCGGTTGCGATAAGTAGAATTACCATCACCTTCCTGCATTCTGCTCCAACCGATTTCTCCTGCAAGCCCCATAGCACATACAGAAGCTGCAGCCGCCTCAAGCTGAGTATCCGGATTTGCTGTAATAAATGCAGTCATCATGCCGGATAACTGGCAGCCCGTTCCGGTAATTTTGCCCATCTCCGAACGACCATTACGAATAACATAGCATTTTTCTCCATCTGTGACCAAATCAATTGCACCGGTTACCGCAATGATGCTTCCTGTTTTCTTCGAAAAATCTTTTACAAATGCAACCGCCTGTTCCAGATTGTCCTCTGTCACAGCATCCGATACATCTGCATCTACACCCTTTGTTGTACCACTTCCAAGTGCCAATGTCTTAATCTCGGAAATATTTCCACGGATAACTGTCAATTTCAATTCTTTCATCAACTTCACTGCTGTCTCTGTACGAAGTGCACTTGCTCCTGCTCCAACCGGATCCAGCAAAACCGGATGATTCAACTCATTTGCCTTTTTACCGGCACGTAACATTCCTTCGATGCTTGTTTTATGCAAAGTTCCAATATTAATATTCAACCCACCACAAATAGATGTAATGTCTTCTACATCTTCCGGCTCATCAGACATGATCGGGCTTCCGCCACACGCAAGCAGGATATTCGCCACATCATTCACAGTTACATAGTTTGTGATATTGTGTACCAACGGGATTGTTCTTCTGACCTCATCGAATTGTTTTTTCATTGTATTCTCCTCATATCTGCGGTCAATACTTACTGGTATTCTCTCACTCCGGAACACGGATTCCCTCGCTGATGTTTTTCCCAACATTTTTGTTGGTTCGTATAATCTGAATGGCGCTCCCCAATCAGCAAACGCAAAAAAGCGGACATGCCTGCTAAGGCATGTCCGCTTCTGTTCACGTTACGTATCATCCCTACGTTGGCATTATCCAAATCAGGTTTCAGGTCGAGAAATTCATTCTCCTCTCAGCCTGCTTGATACGCAAGCTCCCTTTTTTGTTACGTATATTATTATAACTCACTTTTCCTAAATGTAAAGATTTTTATTTCATATAAATTTATGCATATAAAACTCACATGCAAAATTTTTCTGAAATTCACAAAAATACAATTACTGTACTTTTGCAATGTCGATCAATGTCAGTTTCTGAATATCTGTGTTCTCTAAACTTGTAATCAGTGCTCTTGCGGTATCCATCGCTGTCAATACATTGACACCTGTCTCGATCGCATTTCTTCGAATAACAAACCCGTCTTTTGAATGTTCTGCTCCCTGTGCCGGTATATCGATAACAAGATCAATCTCATGTCCAAGGATCAAATCAAGCAGATTTGGAGACTCCTGTTCGATCTTACGAACCGGAATTGCTTTCACACCCGCTTCATTCAGCGCTCTGGCAGTTCCGCTTGTTGCAAAAATACGATAGCCGATAGCTGCAAATCTGCGACCAATCTCTACTGCCTCTTCCTGCTCTTCATCACGAACTGTCATAATCATATTCTTATATTTCGGCAATTTAATTCCGGCTCCGATAAACGCTTTATACAACGCCTCATCAAATGTCTTTGCAATTCCCAGACATTCTCCGGTTGATTTCATTTCCGGTCCAAGGCTGATATCTGCACCACGAATCTTCTCAAAGGAGAATACCGGCATCTTAACAGCGATATAATCCGCTTCTTTCTGAAGTCCCGGAGTATATCCCAACTCACGAATCTTCTTACCGATAATAACCTGTGTTGCCAATGGTACAATTGGAATACCGGTTACTTTACTGATATATGGTACCGTACGGCTGGAACGAGGATTTACTTCGATGACATACACATCATCCTCTCCACATACGATGAACTGAATATTGATCATACCGATCACATGCAACGATTTTGCCAGTCTTCTTGTGTACTCTGCAATCTTATCTTTTGCAGACTGTGTCAAACTCTGTGCAGGATACACGGAAATACTGTCTCCTGAATGGATTCCCGCTCTTTCAATATGTTCCATGATTCCCGGAATCAAGATATCTTCTCCGTCACATACCGCGTCGACCTCAATCTCTTTACCTTGCAAATATTTATCTACAAGAATTGGATGATCCTGGGCGATTCGGTTAATGATTCCAATAAACTCATCAATATCATGATCGTTTATTGCAATCTGCATACCCTGTCCGCCAAGTACATAAGAAGGGCGGACTAATACCGGATATCCCAGTCTGTTTGCAACTTCTTTTGCTTCTTCTGCTGTAAATACCGTTCCACCTGTCGGTCTTGGGATCTCGCACTCTTCCAGAATCTCGTCAAAGAGTTCTCTGTCTTCTGCTTTATCTACATTTTCCGCTGATGTTCCAAGAATCGGAACTCCCATCTTCATCAGACTCTCTGTCAGCTTGATCGCGGTTTGTCCACCGAACTGAACAACTGCTCCATCCGGTTTCTCGATGTCTACAATACTTTCTACATCTTCCGGTGTCAGTGGCTCAAAGTACAGTTTGTCTGCAATATCGAAGTCTGTACTTACTGTTTCCGGGTTATTATTTACAATAATTGTTTCATAATTTTCTTTTGCAAATGCCCAGGTACAATGTACGGAACAGAAATCAAATTCAATTCCCTGACCGATACGAATCGGACCGGAACCAAGTACCAATACTTTCTTCTTGTCATGTGTTTTCTCAACCTCAGATTCACATCCGAATACAGAATAGTAATATGGTGTCTCTGCCGCAAATTCTGCTGCACAAGTATCTACCATCTTATATGCTGCCACAATTCCATTTGCATGACGCATATCATGGATCTCACGTTCGTCTTTTCCTGTAAGTTCAGCAATCACATTGTCAGGAAACTCGATTCTCTTTGCTTCTTTCAAGAGTTCCGGTGTCAGCTCTTCTGTTCTCAGTCTTGCTTCCATCTCTGTGATGATTGCCAATTTATCGATGAACCAGATGTCAATCTTTGTAATATCATGAATCGTTTCATACGATACGCCACGGCGAATTGCCTCTGCGATTCTCCAGATTCTCATATCATCCACGATATGCAGTTCTTCCAGCAAGTCATCCTCTGATAATCCTGTAAAATCATATGACATCAAGCTGTCTACATGCTGTTCCAAAGAACGGATTGCCTTCATAAGAGCACCTTCAAAATTGTCGCAGATACTCATAACCTCTCCGGTTGCTTTCATCTGTGTTGTCAGTGTTCTCTTCGCACTGATAAACTTATCAAACGGAAGTCTTGGAATCTTAACCACACAGTAATCAAGCATTGGCTCAAAACTTGCATATGTCTTGTGTGTAATCGCATTTTTAATCTCATCCAATGTATACCCCAAAGCAATCTTTGCAGCAACCTTTGCAATTGGATAACCGGTTGCCTTTGAAGCTAATGCGGATGAACGGCTTACACGTGGATTTACCTCAATTACACAGTATTCAAATGTTTCCGGATGTAATGCATACTGTACGTTACATCCACCTGTAATATTCAATTCGCTGATAATATTTAACGCAGAAGTACGAAGCATCTGATACTCTTTATCACCCAATGTCTGTGATGGTGCAACAACGATACTATCTCCTGTATGCACACCGACCGGATCAATATTTTCCATATTACATACGGTAATGCAATTGCCTTTACTGTCACGCATTACTTCGTACTCAATCTCTTTCCATCCTGCAATACATCTCTCTACCAAAACCTGACCAACACGAGAAAGTCTCAATCCATTTTCCAGGATCTCAATAAGCTGATGAGAATCATGAGCGATTCCGCCTCCGCTTCCTCCCAGTGTATATGCAGGACGAAGCACAACCGGATAACCGATGCTGTTAGCAAATACCAATCCATCTTCTACGTTCTCAACAACAAGCGATGCTGCTACCGGCTCTCCGATTTTCTCCATTGTAGCCTTGAACTCCAATCGGTCCTCTGCCTTTTTGATCGTCTCTGATGTTGTACCGATCAGACGTACATGATTCTCTTTTAAGAAACCGGCTTCTTCCAGTTCCATCGCAAGATTCAAACCAGCCTGACCACCAAGTGTCGGCAATACGCTATCCGGCTTTTCTTTCTTGATCAACTGTTCTACCACTTCAATTGTCAGTGGCTCAATATATACACGGTCTGCAATATCTTTATCTGTCATGATGGTTGCAGGGTTCGAGTTCAAAAGAACAACTTCCAGACCTTCCTCTTTTAATGAACGACACGCCTGTGTTCCGGCATAATCAAACTCTGCTGCCTGTCCGATGACAATCGGACCCGAGCCGATAACCAATACTTTTTTTATACTATTATCTCTAGGCATTATTTGACTCCTCCCATCATATTAATAAATCTATCGAATAAATATCCGGAATCCTGTGGTCCCGGGCAAGCTTCCGGATGGAACTGTACTGTAAAAATGTTCTTTCCTACATAAGCAAGACCTTCATTTGTTCCGTCATTAACATTGATAAAAGCCGGTACCGCAATATTCGGATCTACATTTTCCGCATCCACCACATATCCATGGTTCTGTGAAGAAATATACACGCGACCTGTCTGCAAGTCCTTGACCGGATGATTGCCGCCTCGATGTCCGTACTTTAATTTATGTGTAGACGCACCTGTAGCAAGGGCCATCAATTGATGTCCTAAACAAATAGCAAATATTGGAATATCTGTATTGTATAATTTCTTGATTTCTTCGATAATAGATGTGCAATCCGCCGGATCTCCAGGTCCATTCGATAACATAATTCCGTCCGGATTAGAAGAAATGATTTCTTCTGCAGTTGTATGTGCCGGGTAAACAGTCACTTCACAACCACGTTCATTTAATGACTTTGCGATATTATTTTTTGCTCCCAAATCTAACAGGGCAACTTTCTTACCTGTTCCCTCTAATGTATACTTCTCATCGCAGGTTACTTTAGAAACGACATCACCTACTGTGTAAGCTTTCAATTTAGGAAGAATCTCCTCTAAATTATAATTCTCGTTTGTTGTAATCATTCCATTCATGGTACCCTTTTCTCTCAAAATCTTCGTAAGAGCTCGAGTATCAATACCAGCAATTCCCGGAATGTCCTGTTCTTTTAAGAAATCCTGAATTGTTCCCTGGCATCTAAAATTACTAGGAACACGAGATAACTCTTTGACAATATAACCATCCGGCCATGCCTTTCTCGATTCCATATCTGGTGTAATTCCATAATTACCAATCAGTGGATAGGTCATCACAACGGCCTGTCCCGCATAAGAAGGGTCCGTTAACACCTCTAAATATCCTGTCATTGAGGTATTAAATACGATTTCACTGATCATGTCTTTTGTTGAACCTATGCTTGTTCCAGTAAACACAGTTCCGTCTTCTAATATTAGAAACGCCTTCATCTGTTCATCTGCTCCCTTCGTCTATTGTGCTATTTTCTTCGAGCAAGATCCTTCTTACTTGTATCACACCTGCTCAAATTGTTAAGATTATACTATATCCTTTTTTAGAATTCAACCAGTTCGCGACAGCTTTTTTTTTTGATTTATCTAAAAATTTTTTAGATAAAATTAGCTATAAGAATCACTAAACCGATGTGATTAGTCATTCTTATAGCCTCTGTCTCATCTTAATTCTGCAATTCTGGATACACCTACATAGATTTCGGATATTTTGTACCAGGTACGATAATCCACGACACCTGTTTCCGGCAATCCGAACACTGACTGGAACACGCGAACGGATTCCGCCGTTGCAGGTCCATAGATTCCATCTGCTGCAATCTTTGGTATTGCAGGATAAGCTCCGGCAACCACATTCAATTGTTCCTGTATCTGTCTTACCTTATCCCCGCTTGCACCGACTTCCAGATCATATCCCGGCCAGGATGACGGAATGCCAGATACCTCCTGAGCAGTATTGATATACATATCGTCTCCGTAGAAATATCGTAAGATTTCGATGGCTGAATAGCCTTGCTCGCCGAGGCTTTGACTGCCCCATTGGGTCATCCAATTCGGACACTGAACCCTTCTTCCATCACAATACTGCGTCAATATCGGTTGACGTACATTCGGTCGGGACAGATAATCCGCAAACAACTCATCTACTATAACTGATATAGTATCAAAATAATTCCTCTCCGGAATCCATTTGTGATCAAATGCTGTGGAAGATGTAATAGTAAATGGAAAACCACGATTGCGATACCACTCCGTATAAACCCGATTCAACGTAAATGACATAATCGCCAGCACATTTGCCCGAATTGCATCCTCCGTCCATGTTGCATATATTTCACTAGATGCTACATTTTTAATGTAATCTTTATATTTTACATAGTAATTGGTCGCCGTTGTATCACGTGGAGATCCGTCATGCACAACAATGTATTCCGGTACCACAACACGACTGAGTACAATTTCACCAGTCTCGTTGGTCGGTTTTATCTCATCCTCCGGGATCTTCGGCGGATATTCTCCATATAATGTATGCGCAGGGATGACAAATACATCCGGCGTAGCATTTTCAACGAGCGGACGCAACTGTACATTCTGTAGCGCTGTTACATCCGGCAAAAGTTCCGTTCCCGCAATATTAACCGGTTCAAATCCCGGGGCTTCTACCTGCAAGGTATATTCCGAATATGGCTGTTCTTCAATCGTAGGATTCAGACTATATTCAAGTGGCGGCGTATCCAATTCTACAATCTCCGTCTGTCCCGAATTGTTCGTCTGTAACTGCTCTAATGTACTGTCCGGTACACCGGTATAAGAAATCGAAATGGTCGCGTTTTCAACCGGGAAAGCTGTAATTTCCGAAGTTACACGAATTTGCAGCTTGCCTCGATCGATTGCTCTGTCCCTGTTCTGCTGCACACCTTCCTGCATCATTTTCACAAGCATAAAATGATTCTTCTTTATTATTGTCTACAGATATCTGTCGACAATAATACCTCTCTACCTAATACACTCTCTGCATAGTATATGTCTGTTTTGAATTCTTTGTGCATGCCCTCACGAATATTATGGGAAATAAAACTACAAAAGTTTATACTGCTTCACCACATTCTGCTTTTCTATTTCCTATAAGCTCATCCATCACCTCTTTTACATGCATCATCCTCTGAATTCGTCCCACATTCGAGCCACAGAATATCAAACCATGTTCTACATCTCCTTTTACCGCATCCACCAATGCTTTTGTAATGCAATACGGAACTTCCGTCGGATTACATTTTGCCAGA
>DAVZKO010000078.1:0-12964 GCA_052272205.1 Schaedlerella sp.
GTTGAACCTCTTATCTGTTTCTTGCCTCATGGAATCTGAACAAGAATTCTTATATTAAGTTTCTCGCAAGGGACGTATGAGTCAACCAACGAATCCCCACAACTCACGCCTCATCGATTGCCTTCCCAATATCATGTCTCATATACTTATTCTTAAACTGCACCCACTCTGTCGCAGCATAAGCATTGGCTCTGGCTTCTTTCAGGTCTTTTCCTTTTGCTGTCACACCAAGTACACGACCTCCGTTTGTCACGATATGGTCTCCGTCGAATTTGGTTCCGGCATGGAAACAATAATACCCTTCGTGTTTCTTGAATTCATCCAGTCCGTTGATTGGGAATCCTTTATCGTAAGCTACCGGATATCCTTCAGATGCAAGTACCACGCAGACAGCAGCATTGTCCTCGAACTGCAAATCGACTTTGTCCAATGTTCCATCGATACATGCTTCTGCAACTTCGATCAGGTCATTTTTCATTCTCGGCAATACAACCTGTGCTTCCGGATCCCCAAAACGCGCATTGTATTCCAATACTTTCGGGCCATCCTCTGTCAGCATCAGTCCAAAGAAAATGATTCCTTTGAATTCTCTGCCTTCTGCTGCCATGGCATCTACTGTTTTCTGGTAGATATATTTGTTACAGAAATCTTCTACTTCTTTTGTATAGAACGGACTTGGTGAGAAAGTTCCCATTCCACCGGTATTCAGTCCGGTATCCCCGTCTCCTGCACGTTTGTGGTCCTGTGCGGAAGTCATCGTCTTGATTGTCTTACCGTCAACAAATGACAATACCGATACTTCACGTCCGGTCATGAACTCTTCAATGACCATCTCATTTCCCGCTGTACCGAATTTCTTATCGAGCATAATCGTCTTTACGCCTTCTTTGGCCTCTTCGAGGTTCTGACAGATCAGAACACCTTTACCAAGTGCAAGGCCGTCTGCTTTCAATACGATTGGGAATTTGGCAGTCTCCAGATAAGCAAGTGCCGCATCCGGGTCTGTAAAGTTCTCATATCCTGCTGTTGGAATATCGTATTTTTTCATGAGATCTTTTGAAAATGCTTTGGAACCCTCCAGGATTGCTGCATTCTTACGTGGTCCGAATGTGCGGATTCCTGCTGCTTCCAGCTCATCTACCAGCCCGCCTACCAATGGATCATCCATTCCAACAATAACCAGATCAATCTCTTTTTCTTTTGCAAATGCTACGAGTTTATCAAATTCCATCGCACCGATTGCAACACATTCTGCATACTCTGCAATTCCTGCATTTCCCGGTGCACAATACATCTTATCTACTTTCGGACTTTTTGCAACACTCATAGCAATTGCATGTTCTCTTCCGCCACTTCCAACTATTAATACTTTCATCGTTTCCTCCTAGTCACAAATCACAGTTTTGCCATCTTCCACTGTCACTTTTCCGTTTGCAATAAGGTCGATTGCCTTTGGCATGATCTTCCATTCCGCCTGTTCCATCACACGTCTCTGAAGTACCTCCGGAGTATCTCCGTTCTGCACTTCTACCGCTTTCTGCAAGATGATCGGTCCCGTATCTGTTCCTTCATCTACAAAATGAACCGTCGCACCGACTACTTTCACGCCTCGATTCAATGCTGCTTCATGTACTTTCAATCCATAATATCCGGTTCCACAGAATGCCGGTATCAAGGATGGATGGATATTGATCATACGATTACGATATTCTGCAATCATCTCCGGTGGAATCACGACTAAAAATCCTGCCAATACGATCAAATCCGGTTTGTATGTATTTACACGCGCAAGAAACTGCTCATTAAAGACTGCTCTGTTTTCATAATCCTTCGGTGAAATACACTCCGACGGGATACCATGCTGTTTGGCACGCTCCAGCGCATATGCATTTTTATTATTGCTGATCACACCGACAATCTCGGTATTCGTAATCGTTCCGGCTTCTACACCATCTATGATGGCCTGTAAATTGGTTCCGCCACCGGATACACATACTAATACTCTTAGCATAATGTTACTCCTTTTTCACCTGCTTCAATATGACCAACTACATAAGGCTCATCTCCTGCTGCCTTGATTGCTTCCATTGTCTTCTCTACATCTGCAGGATCTACCGCTACGATCATTCCAAGTCCCATATTGAATGTGTTATACATCATCTGCTCTTCAATCTCACCTTTTTCTGCCATCAAAGCAAAGATTGGCGGTACTGGGTAACTGTCTTTTTCCACAACTGCATGCACACCGTCAATCAACATACGTGGGATATTCTCGTAGAATCCACCACCTGTAATATGGCTGCATGCTTTGACTGTCACACCGGCTTTCTTGATGCTCTTTAATGCCTGTACATAGATTCTTGTCGGAGCAAGAAGTGCCTCGCCAAGTGTTTTTCCAAGCTCATCATAATATGTATCCAGTGATTCTTTTGTCATATCAAATACTTTACGCACCAGAGAAAAGCCGTTGCTGTGAACTCCCGAAGAAGCCATACCGATCAACACATCTCCGTCTTTTAAGTTCTCACCTGTAATCATGTCTTTGCGATCACAGACACCAACTGCAAATCCGGCAAGATCATACTCATCCTCCGGCATCAGTCCCGGATGTTCTGCTGTCTCTCCTCCGATCAATGCTGCATCAGACTGTACACAACCTTCTGCCACTCCACTTACAATGGCTGCAATTTTTTCCGGATAATTCTTACCACATGCGATATAATCTAAGAAGAATAATGGTTCTCCGCCTGCACACGCAATATCATTGACACACATTGCAACTGCGTCGATTCCAATCGTATCATGCTTATCCATAATCATGGCAAGTTTTACTTTTGTTCCACATCCGTCAGTTCCTGAAAGAAGAACCGGATCTTCCATCTCTTTAATCTTTTTTAATGAAAATGCACCTGAGAATCCGCCAAGTCCACCGAGAACTTCTTCTCTCATGGTTCTCTTCACATGCTCTTTCATTAACTCAACTGATTTGTAACCTGCTTCAATATCTACGCCTGCCTTCTTGTAATCCATAACCATTCTCCTTTTAATATGCTTCGTATCCGACTTCATCAAGTCTTGCCGCTTTCGCCTGTACAGTCTCTTTCATTTCCACGGTATATGCTTTTAATTTCTCAAGCAGTTTGGCATCGGACACTGCAAGAATCTTAGCTGCCATAATTGCCGCGTTCATACCACCGTCAATCGCAACGGTTGCAACCGGTACTCCCGGTGGCATCTGCATAATAGAAAACACAGCATCCATTCCGTCAAGCTTGCTGCCAGAGAGAGGCACTCCGACAACCGGCATCGGGAATAATGCTGCGCACATTCCTGGTAGATGTGCTGCCATGCCTGCTCCTGCAATGATTACTTTCACACCTCTGTCTTCTGCACCCTTGGCCCACTCAAAAAATACATCCGGCTCTCGGTGCGCAGAGATGATCGTCATCTCATAATCAATTCCAAATTTCTCTAATGTCTTTGCAGCTTTGCTCATCACTTTCAAATCTGAGTCACTGCCCATTACGATTCCTACTTTTGGCATGTTACATCCACCTTCCTTATTTAAAGTTTGTATCTGTTTTGTACAATTTTCTTGGTTTCTTCAGACAGCTTCTAGCATCTACTGTCCGTTATACTCCTCCAGAGGTTTGTTGAGCACTTCCGTACCCGGTAAAACAAACCTTCCGTCTTTCAATAGTATAATATTTTTCCCATCTTTTGTTAATACACTAATTTCTTCTAACTCTTCATAAGGTATGGTTATATCTGTATGACATTGAAAATATGCTTTCTCTACATCTTCCTTTCTTAATATGGATACGGAATTGTCTCTCGCAACAATCTCTTTTCCATTCGGGTTATACACTTTGATATCCTCGCACCAACTATAGCAGGTATCTCCCACTGCAAAATGAGGTCCCGTCTTTTCTGCGATCAGAATCGGCATCTTATCCTCGATTTTGTACTTTTTGCCCGCCACATAAGCAGTCGTATTCGTTCCGATCGCGAACTCACCGATTGGCAATGTCGGGTGATTGTGAAGGATATTATCATATATATATTTCTTATTTTCTTCTTCATCCTCAAAGTTCGTACAAGTATACGATTCTATCATTCCGTCTTTGAATACAATTTCAAGATTGCAATACTGCAGTCCATTTAAAAATACCTTGCTTACATGCAATGTTCCGTTCGTTCCTTCCAATACTGGAGAGGTAAATACTTCTCCAACCGGAATATTAACATCCGCAACACAATTTTCAAAAATCGTCTCTTTTCCCGGGTCATTCAATTTATATAGCTGGACGGTCAAATCTGTCTTATTTGCACCTTTACCGAGAATATGCACACATTCTCCCTGATCCAGCGCATCGATCATCGTCTGTTGAACTGTCTCATATAACTTCGCATCCAATGTATTGATCTTGATTACTTCATCAAAGATTTCCTTATACTGCTCTCCGATCTCCGGAACCGGATACGCCACGATTGTGAAGCTTCGCTCCTCACCGATAATATACTGATTAGTAAGCTGTCCGGATTTTCTGTCATATAACAATGTCAGTTCGCGCTGTACTTCATTATAAGACGGATTCTCTTTCTTGCTCTCCGGTGAAAATGGTTTCTCTCCGAAGATTTCCATCACAGCCGGACCCGCCATCTGTGCTGCCTGTTCCTTATTCTTTTCGTATACATTTTTCAGAATATCGAGCTTTCTTTCAATATATCGTTTGTCCATAAACAAAGCCTGATCCGAACGATGATCATAATCAAACTGCGGATTGGCAATTGCTCCATAATATCCTACTTTAAATTGTTCTCTCTTTGTAATGACACTCGATGCAGCCCGATAGATAACCGGCTTGAGCCCCATTTTCCGGAAATTCTCAATTGCAATTCGGATGACTCTTTCAAATCCAAGACAATAACGAATGTTTACAACCGATTTTTTCGACAGATCTTTTCCTGTATTAATAAAACCGATACGATACCCTTCTGTATACACATCCGCCATCTTCTGAATTGTTTCCTCCGGAAGGCTTGCCAGATGTCTGGCAGTTCCGATTTCATTTTCCGTAATGTATTCACCGAATCGATAGAGGTATCTCTCATCATCCAGATCTGCATCCATGATCACATCGGTCGCAAAGGAAAGTTCCGGTATCAATTGCTCCTCTATCCGATCTGCCAGAAATACATCGCTATAATCGCTTGCATACCAGTACAAAATCTCTTTTACGGTTTTATGCTCCGGCATTTCCTCTTCAAAGCAAGTATATACTTCGATTAAAAGTTCATTCAAAATCGTCAGATAATCCATCCGATTCTCAAACGCATAAGCAATCCCGCTTCTGAGTTCTGCATACAACATACAAAGCAGTGCTCCGAATGTCTCACCGAGTTCACGTACAGCCCATGTCGGATTGGCAAAACTTGTCTCATATTTTTCCGGCAAAATATCTGAATACAAAAGCGTATTCAGATATTTCATCTCATGCAGATCGAGTTTGTCCCATGAACCATCCGCAATCGTTTTCCGCACAGATTCTATTTCCAGAAGAAATACTGCCATTTCCTGAAAATATCTGGAAAATACTTCTGTCGCCCTTTCTTCTACCGCTATCTGATTCAATCGTTCCACAGAAAGTTCATGACGTTCTCTGCACATATCATTCCTCTCTGTCTGCCACATCATCTCAGCCATCTATCGTATTCCTCCTACAAATATCACTATTAAAAAAAGCAAAATTAAAACATTGAACCCAATACCAACTTTACAGGTAATATATTTTCGGTCGCGCTCCTTGAATCCCTGAACCGCAGCCCGTATCCCATAAATCGCCAACGCAATGGAAAGTATTCCTATTCCTCCTATGAATCCTGCCGACTCTCCATGTTTGATATAAGCAATGATGATTGCCACACATAAGGCAAGAGCCGAGCCTGCGGCATATCCACAGGAACAGATTCCCATGTGCGAATGTTTGATCTGCATCTCACCGTATTTTCCATAGTTTTTTAATTCTTTTTCCAGCTTACGCTTTTCTTTTTGTTTTTTATTACCGAACATCGTGTCTTCTCCTTATCCAATTACATATCACAAATAAAATATAGCCAACTGCACATCCCACAGTGTTCAAAAACAAATCATCTACATCGAAACTTCCTACCTTTGTGAAAAGCTGGAATATCTCTACACACAAACTCAAAAGGAAGCCGGAACAAACCGACTTTAAGAATCCTCTGAACCTGCTCGCTACCGCGATGAAAAATCCATATGGTACAAATATCAAAACATTTCCAAATAAATTGGTAAATACCGCAAAGAATCCTAATTCCTCCCGGTACTCCCAAAATCGTTTTATCTCTTTAAACAGTTGAAAATTATACTGGTATTCTCTCGCCACACCTGTTCTTCCATACCAATCTGAAAATAACAGAAAGTATATCAAAAACAGGACATATAATACAAACAAAATCTTTCCAAAAGCACGAATTCTTGTTGCTTTTCTTTTTTTCAAATTACTGCACCCTTACTTTATTATTTTTCGGAAAAAGCGGATTATACAATCCGCTTCTCTCCATGCCCCTATATTCAATCCGGCTTTGGTATGTATCCTCGGATAAATCCTGCCATACATATCTCATACACGCCGGCGCTGCCTCTGTTCTTCTCAGAATGTAATCTGTTTTCTATCCTTGAGCAGTCTTGCCCCATTCACAATTGCAAGAATCCCTGTTGCGATCCCTGTTACTAACACAATGATACCAAGAGCCACGCTTCCTGCTCCGGTCGTTGTCATCGTTTTATATACTTTCTCCATGAAACTGCCTCCCTGAAATGAACCATAATTATTTTACACCGTATGTCTCATAGTATGCATCAATTGCTGCTTTTAATGAATCATCGATTACAACTTTTCCGTTCACTTCTTTGTTGTACAGACACTCAACAACTTCTTCCATGCTTACGATCGCTGCTGTATCAAATCCGTATAAATCCTTGATCTCATCCAAAGCACATTTTTCTCCGCCTTTTCCGACTTCCATACGATTCAGAGATACGATCAATCCAACAATTGTAACATCTGCTGCACCTTTTACCTTCGGTACAGTCTCTTCCATTGATTTACCGGATGTTGTAACATCCTCGATCATGATAACACGGTCACCGTCTTTTAATTTGCTTCCAAGGAAACTTCCCTTGTCTGCGCCGTGGTCTTTCTCTTCCTTACGGTCTGAACAATAGCGAACTTCTTTTCTATATAATTCACTGTAAGCGATTGCTGTTACTACACCAAGTGGAATTCCTTTATAAGCAGGTCCGAATAATACGTCAAAATCATCTCCGTAAGTATCATGGATTGCTTTCGCATAATACTCTCCGAGTTTCTTTAACTGAGAACCTGTTACATAAGCTCCGGCATTCATGAAAAATGGGGATTTTCTTCCGCTCTTTAATGTAAACTCACCAAATTTCAACACGTCACTTTCTACCATAAAGTTAATAAATTCGCTCTTGTATGCTTCCATCCTAATTCTCCTCCTAATTTTATACATACGCTGTCATATTTTTAAATTGAGAAGGTGTTTGCACACAATCTCACATATGCATTTTTCTAAAATTTCTCTTCGATTTTATCATACTTCATGCGTATTTTCAACAAAGATTGTTGTTTACCCCTACTTCGTAACATGTTATAATTATGAAAGATTTACAATTACTACAAGGAGGATATCTAAATGAGTACAGTTACAATTTCAGATTCTATTAAATATATCGGAGTAGATGACACTACTCTGGACTTATTTGAAAGCCAGTACATAATTCCAAATGGCGTTTCTTACAATTCTTACATCATTCTCGACGATAAAGTTGCAGTTATGGATACGGTCGATGCAAGAAAAACAGACGAATGGTTTGACAATCTGACCGCCACTCTTGACGGACGTACACCCGATTATCTGGTTATTTCCCATCTGGAACCGGATCACTCTGCCAATATCCAGTTATTTGCAGAAAAATATCCTGAAGCCAAACTGGTTCTGAGTGTAAAGGCAAAAGCGATGCTTCCACAGTTCTTTGATATTGCAGAATTGGACAGTCGCTGTGTCACAGTAAAAGAAGGAGAGACATTAGAACTTGGATCTCACAAATTGCAGTTCTTCATGGCACCTATGGTTCACTGGCCGGAAGTTATGGTAGAATATGAAACCACAGAAAAGGTTCTTTTCTCTGCTGACGGATTCGGTAAATTCGGAGCGCTTTCCGCCGATGAAGACTGGACATGCGAAGCGAGAAGATATTACTTTAACATCGTAGGTAAATATGGTGCTCCGGTTCAAACACTACTTAAGAAAGCTGCCACACTTGACATTCAGACAATCTGTCCATTACATGGTCCGATTCTGAACGATAATCTTGGCTACTACATCGACAAATACAATACATGGAGCAGCTACGAAGCAGAAGATAACGGTGTTCTTGTTGCATGTGCTTCCATTCATGGCAACACAAAGAAAGCCGCTGAAAAAATGGTTGAGATTTTAAATGCAAAAGGTGCAAAGAAAGTTGCATTTACTGATTTGACAAGAGATGATATGGCAGAAGCAATCGAAGATGCGTTCCGTTACGACAAACTGATCATTGCTGCTGCATCTTATGACGGTGGAGTTTTCCCTCCAATGGAAGATTTCTTAAATCGACTGTCTCACAAGGCATATCAGAAACGTAAAGTCGGAATCATCGAAAATGGTTCCTGGGCTCCATGTGCTGCAAAGAGCATGAAATCAATTGTAGAGACAATGAAAAATGTAGACATCTGCGAGCACACGGTTACAATCAAATCTACAATGAAAGATACAGATGTGACAGCTATGGAAGAACTTGCTGAAGAACTTTTAGGTTAATTCCGGTTGTTCCCGGAAAGACGATATGAATTTTTTACTCTTATAGATTTCTGTCCGACGAAATCTGAGTAGACATTCATATCGTCTATTTTTTTGACAAATCGTATCGCTATCTATAAACCAAATCACAATCTCATCCATATCAAAAACTTATAAAATACTTTATAATATTCAAAATTTGAATTCATGGTGGTTCCTTTTCATTCGTGTTACTCTTTTTACTTTTTTATTCTACGTTACGATTTACTTTCATGTCAATCATTATACAGGATTAACACCAACCATTGATCGTGAAGGCTACTGTTCACAGTATCTGTGACCAGCAACGCATCTCGCCATTTCTCACTATAGATTTCCTCATGCAGCAACATTATTTTAATTCTTGACTTCTCCCTTGAAATAGTTATAATTATAACTGTTTGAATTATAACAATCTGATCAGAGAGGGGATATCTTATGGACAAACCATTTCATTATCTGTCTATGGCAAATCATATGATGATTCAGAAACGTCTCATGGAACAATTAAAAGATTCCGGATTAACTCTCGGCCAACCGAAAGTATTGGATTATCTAAAAGTCTATGATGGTGCAAGCCAGAAGGACATTGCTGCTGCATGTCACATTGAAGCAGGTTCTTTAACTTCTGTCTTAAATCGTATGGAAGCCAAAGAGATGATTGAACGCCGCATGCTCAACGGAAACCGCAGAACCTGTTACATATTTTTGACCGAGTCAGGAAAAAAAGCACAAAAACTTGTGGAACAAGGATTTGACGAAATCGAAAAAGAAGCATGGGACGGCATTTCTGCCGAAGAACAAGACGCATTTATGCAAACCTTTTTGAAAATCAACGAAAATTTAAGTAAAACAGATAGGAGCTTGAAACGATGAACAAACTAAAACGCTACGTAATCTTCATGATTGGACTGTTCATCAGTTCATTGGGAGTAAGTTTGGTTACAAAAGCCAACCTCGGAACTTCTCCGATTTCTTCCATCCCTTATGTACTGAGTCTGAACTTTCCATTCACACTTGGAAACTTCACCATTTTCTTCAGTCTTATTTTGATTGTACTGCAATTACTGATTCTTAGAAAAAATTTCAAACTGGAACATGTATTGCAGATTCCGATTTCTATTTTATTCGGATATTTCATCGACTGGACTATGATTCTACTGGCATTTGTAAACCCGGAAACTTACATTATGAAGATTATTTACTTATTGATTGGATGTGTTGTTTTAGGGTTCGGAGTCTATGCTGAGGTTCTTGCCGATGTTGCAATGCTTCCGGGCGAATCTTTTGTCCGCGCCGTTGTCCAGACATGGAACCGCGAATTCGGTAGCACAAAAGTCATGTTCGATGTCAGCATGACTGTCATCGCAGCAATTTTATCTCTCATCTTCACACACCGGTTGGAAGGTGTAAGAGAAGGAACGATCATCGCTGCTCTTCTTGTCGGATTTATCGCTCGTTTATTCGGACGTGCCCTTGCATTTGTCAAACCACTTGTATTTCCGGAAGATTATAAAAATGCTTTCGCGGAAAACACCGATACTACTGCTTCTGCGGATCAAGCAGCTTCCAAAGTCAATGTCATCACGATTGGCAGACAGTACGGCTCCGGCGGACATGATATCGGTAAATTAATTGCTGAAAAACTTGGATATACATTTTATGATGAGGAAATTATACAGATGACTGCCGGAACAACCGGATACACTCCGGAATTTGTTGGAAAAGAGGAAGAAAATCTTACCAACAGCCTTCTTTACGACCTGGTCAGCCAGATGCACTATTCTGCAGACTACGAAGCTCCAAAAGATAAAATCTTTGAGGCAGAATCCAAAACAATCAAAGAACTGGCTGCAAAAGGCAATTGTGTTATCGTCGGACGTTGCGCCGACCAGGTATTAAAAGACAACACACACTGCCTGCATCTGTTCTTCCACGCACCATTGGAAAGCAGAATCAAACGTGTTATCAACCGTGAAAATGTATCGGAAAAAGAAGCCAAAGCATTGATTCAAAAAGAAGATAAAAGTCGTGCAGATAATTATCACTATTACACTCGTCATATCTGGGGTGCAGCGGCTAATTATCACTTGACCGTGGATACTGATTTTGGGGAAGAATACGTGATGAGTATGGTGCAGAAGGCGTTGCGTTCTATTTGATTCACGGAGTTGGCTTACACGGTCCTTGCGAAAAATTGATATAAGAATTCTTGCTCAGATTCCATGAGTGGGAGACACATAAGAGCGTAAATTTTTGCTAAAAACAAATGAATTTGACCTCAAACTTGCTGCTACGCAGCTTCAAACACGTTCGGTCAAATTCATTAACGCAAAAATTTACGCTCTAAGTGTCACCAACGCTCATTCCATATTCGCACGAATTTCTTATATCAATTTTTTCGCAAGTCGTGTAACGGCGCAGGTCGTGAAGAAAATAGAAATCAGTAGGCACCGGTGACTCGATGCAGTCGGAGTGGGGAGGGGAGAAACGTCACTTTATTCAAGGATGTAGGCTCCAAAACAGGCGCGGAAAGTCTATCGTATCCATAGTCCTTCCAGCGCCTGTCCACCTAAGTTCTGCTCTTTTGTTTATCCCAAGTCAAAAAATAAAACAGCAACTTATACGTATTCTTCACCCCATCCATATGCGACCGCTCATAGTTATGTGAAGCATATACTCCCGGTCCGATCAGTCCGTGGCGGATATCATATCCGCTCGTAAGTGTTGCCTCCACATCGGAACCATAATGCGGATATACGTCTATTGCATAATCCAATTTTTCTTTTTTTGCAATCTCTGATAATGTTGTAACCAGATCATAATTATATGGTCCGTGTGAATCTTTTGCACAAATGGATACCATACGTTCCGTACATTCAAGGTCTGCCCCAACACATCCCATATCGACAGAAATCATTTCTTCTGTATCCGCAGGAATAAAGCTTCCGCCATGTCCTACTTCCTCATATACGGTAAATAATAATGTAACCTTACGGTTCAACTTCCATCCTTCTTCTTTTACGGCATGTGCGATTCCAAGAAGAATTGCCGCTGAAAGCTTATCATCAAGGAAGCGACTTTTTATATAACCGCTTTCCGTAATGATTGTACGCGGATCCATCGCAATAATGTCACCTACCTGAATCCCGAGTGCTTTTACACCATCCTTATCGCTGACATTTTCATCCAACAGGATTTCCATATTTTCTTCTTTCGGTTCAACTTTTTCATCTGCAACATGTGCCGATGGTTCTGTATTTAACACAACTCCTGTATACATCTTGCCATCACGGGTAAATACCATACAGTTTTCTCCATCTGCGGTACTCCACTGATGCCCGCCAAGTGTTGTCGGGCGAATTCGGCCATTTCCCTTTATTGAGCGAACCATCGCACCTAAAGTATCTACATGAGCAGCCAGAACAAGTGGGTTTCCTTCTCCGCCAAGCACTACGCTCACATTTCCCTTATTCGAAACCTGTGGTTCATACCCCATATTTTTGAGCTGTTCACAAAGATATGCCACCGCTTTTTTGGTAAATCCGGTCGGACTTGCAATTGCTGTAAGTGATTTTAGCTGTTCTCCAATATATGTTAAATTCTGATCCAATGACATAATTTTTCTCCATTCTATTTTTTATTTACTGTCATCATAAAGTACTCTGTTTATAATGTTCTGATTGCATTTGTCAATGTTTGCACATCTGCTTCTGTCGTACTCCAGCTTGTACAGAAGCGCACACACACATGTCCTTCATCCACATCATGACTATGCTCAAAAACAAAGTTTTCACTTAATCTCGCAGCCTGCTCTTTTGTCAAAATCACAAACTGCTGATTTGTTCCGCTCTCAATATAAAATGCGATACCTGCTTTTTCAAAAGCATCTTTCATTTCCATTGCAAGTTCATTCGCCTTTTTTGTAATGTCAAAATAAAGTCCGTCTTTGAACATTTCATAAAACTGAAGACCAAGAAGCCAGCCTTTTGCCAGTACTCCCCACACCACCTTCGACGGCCACGTTTACGTC
>DAVZKO010000079.1:0-12940 GCA_052272205.1 Schaedlerella sp.
ACTGAATGTATTCCCGGTTCCAGACGGAGATACAGGTACAAACATGACACTTACAATTATGTCGGCAGCAAAAGAAGTGAGAAGTCTGGAATCAGCAGACATGACTGCACTTTCTAAAGCCATCTCATCCGGTTCATTGCGTGGAGCGAGAGGTAACTCCGGAGTTATTCTTTCACAGTTGCTTCGTGGATTTACAAAAGAGATCAGAGAACACAAAGAAGTAGATGTACAGGCTCTGGCAGCGGCTTGTGAACGTGCAACAGCAACGGCATATAAAGCAGTTATGAAGCCAAAAGAGGGAACGATTCTGACAGTGGCGAAAGGGGCATCAGAGAAAGCCCGCGAGATGGCTGAGACAACAGATGATCTGGAAGTATTTATTCCGGAAGTAATCGCATATGCAAAGGAAGTTCTTGCCCAGACACCGGAGATGCTGCCGGTATTAAAAGAGGCAGGAGTTGTGGATTCCGGCGGACAGGGACTTCTGGAAGTGTTAAATGGTGCATATGATGCGTTTCTGGGTAAAGAGATTGACTACAGTGCGATTGAATCCAGTGCAGGAACAACGATGGTGAAGCCGGATGCTCAGACTCAGACAGATATCAAGTTTGGATATTGTACAGAGTTTATCATTATGACAGAAAAGGCATTTACAGAGAAAGATGAGCATGAGTTTAAAGCTTATCTGGAATCTATCGGAGATTCTATCGTATGTGTAGCAGACGATGATATTGTAAAGATCCATGTGCATACCAATGACCCTGGACTTGCAATTCAAAGAGCTCTTACTTATGGACAGCTTTCACGTATGAAGATTGATAATATGCGCGAGGAGCATCAGGAGAAGCTGATTCGTGATGCCGAGAAACTTGCTGCGGAACAGGCAAAACAGGAGCCCCGCAAAGAAGTAGGATTTATTGCGGTATCGATCGGAGAGGGAATGAATGAAATCTTCCGTGAGCTTGGAGTTGACTACATCATCGAAGGTGGTCAGACGATGAATCCGAGTACAGAGGATATGCTGACAGCGATTGATAAGGTGAATGCAGACCATATCTTTATCCTTCCGAATAATAAGAACATCATCCTTGCGGCTAATCAGGCACAGGCATTGACCGAGGATAAAGATATCATTGTAGTACCTACAAAGACAGTTCCACAGGGTATTACAGCAATTATCAACTATATGCCGGAAGAAGATGCGAAAGCAAATGCTGAGATGATGAATGAAGAGATTCAGAATGTTAAGACCGGACAGGTTACGTATGCTGTTCGTGATACACATATCGATGATAAAGAGATTCATGAAGGCGATATTATGGGTATCGGAGATGCAGGGATTTTGTCTGTCGGACAGTCAGTGGAAGCGACAACAAAAGAGATGCTGTCTTTGATGGCGGATGAAGACAGTGAATTGATCAGTATCTACTACGGACAGGATATTCAGGAAGAAGATGCGGAGAAACTTGCCGCAGAGATTGAAGAACTCTATCCGGATGCAGATGTGGATCTTCATTGTGGCGGACAGCCGATTTACTATTATGTGTTGTCAGTAGAATAGAAGAGATACAAGAACAAATGAGAAAGAGCAGACCGGCTTTCATTAGGAAAGCTGGTCTGTTTTGGAATAATGCCAAATAAAATATAAGGTGAGACAGACAATGAAAGAGACAGCGAAAATCAGTTCTCTGAAAGGAATTGGTGAAAAGACGGAAAAAGTATTTCAAAAAGCGGGGATTTATACCGTTGGAGATCTGATCCGATATTTCCCAAGAGGATATGATGTGTATGAAGAACCGGTACCGATCAGTGAACTGGAAGAAGGAAAAACAATGACTGTTACCGGGAGTATTTATGGAAGAATCCAGGTTGGTGGCAATCCGAAAATGCAGATTACGACCGTATATTTAAAAGATATTACGGGTACATTAAAAGTGATATGGTTTCGTATGCCATTTTTACGCAATACATTGGCAAAAGCAGGGGTAATTACACTTCGTGGACGCGTGATTCGAAAAAGAGACGGTCTTGTGATGGAACATCCGGAATTGTTTTGCCCAAGTTCAAAATATGATTCAAAGATAGATACACTTCAACCAATTTACCCGTTGGTTACAGGGCTTACGAATCATGCAGTAATGAAGGCAGTCAAACAAGTGTTGGAAGATTGCGATATAGGAGATGGTATTTTGCCTGAAAATATCGTGGAGCAATATCAGCTTCCTGATTATAGACAGGCAATACAGGGGATTCATTTTCCAAAAGATAAAGAAGAATTTTATCGAGCGAGAAAACGTCTTGTGTTTGAAGAGTTTTTACTTTTTATATTGTCACTGCGTATGTTGAAAGAGCGGGATGAACGTGTCCTGAATCCATATTGCTTTCGCGAACAGCCGCAGATTGAAGCGTTTATAAAAAAATTGCCGTATGAGTTGACCAACGCACAAAAGACAGTGTGGAGAGAGATACAAAATGATATGGCAGGTATTCATGTTATGTCGAGATTGGTGCAGGGAGATGTGGGCTCCGGAAAAACAATTGTTGCACTGCTGGCAATGATGCATGCCGGGTTGAATGGGTATCAGGCGGCGATGATGGCACCGACAGAAGTGCTTGCAAGACAGCATTTTGAAAACATTGGCCAGATGCTGGAAGAATATGATGTACTACTGAAGGTGGAACTTTTGACCGGTTCGATGACAGCAAAACAAAAAAGAGAAGCGTATGAGAGGATTGCATCCGGAGAAGTACAGCTTATTGTAGGAACACATGCATTGATTCAGGAAAAGGCTGTTTATCAGAATCTGGCGCTGGTTGTGACGGATGAACAGCATCGATTTGGAGTGAAACAGAGGGAGACACTGGCAAACAAGGGGACAAGTCCGCATATTCTTGTCATGAGTGCGACGCCAATCCCCAGAACACTGGCGATTATATTATATGGCGATTTGGATATTTCGGTTATTCATGAATTGCCGAAGAATCGACTTCCGATTAAAAATTGTGTGGTAGATACAGGATATCGCAATACGGCGTATCGTTTTATGAAAAATCAGATTTCAGAAGGAAGGCAATGTTATGTAATCTGTCCGATGGTGGAAGAAAGTGAGACACTTGAGGTGGAAAATGTTACCGACTATACAAGGAATCTGCAGGAGATTTTGGGTGCGGATGTGCGCGTGCAATGTCTTCATGGCAAAATGAAGCAGGCACAAAAGGATGAAATCATGGAAGCATTTTCAAAAAATGAGATCCAGGTTTTGGTTTCAACAACGGTGATCGAAGTTGGGATTGATGTGCCGAATTCAACCGTTATGCTGATTGAAAATGCGGAGCGGTTTGGACTTGCTCAATTGCATCAGCTCAGAGGCCGTGTCGGAAGAGGAAAATATCAGTCTTATTGTATATTTATGAGTGCCTCGAAATCAAAAGAAACAAAGGAGAGACTGGACATTTTAAATAAGTCGAATGACGGATTCTTTATCGCAAGTGAAGATTTGAGGCTACGAGGTCCTGGAGATCTGTTTGGGATTCGTCAAAGCGGACTTTTGGATTTCAAGCTGGGGGATGTCTTTCAGGATTCTATGGTACTTCAGAAAGCAAGTGAAGCTGCAAATCAGATTCAGGAGGAGGACCCACAATTAGAAAAACAAAAATACGGCATTTTGAAACAACATGTTTATAAGATTGTAACGGAAGTCATGCTGGAGACAACGCTGTAATAAAAAGAAAGTCAACAGTTGTCAAAAAAAGCTAAAACAGACAGAAACTGCTAGTGTAAAAGTTTGAATCCTTCACATACTATGGGTGTAACAAAAGTTACAACAAACAAAAAACGTAACGAAAAAATGAGTTGCAAAAAGATGCAAAAGGAGGAAACGAACATGGCAAATCGTTCATCAAACAAAGCGGCCGTACCGGAAGCGAAAGGTGCATTAGACAAATTTAAGTATGAGGTAGCAAGTGAACTTGGAGTACCATTGTCGGATGGATACAACGGAGACCTGACATCAAAACAGAATGGTTCTGTTGGTGGTTATATGGTGAAAAAGATGATTGAGCAGCAGGAAAAACAGATGGCAGGCAAATAACAACATCGTAAAATGCGAAGAAAAGGCACTTAGGAATTGACCTAAGTGCTTTTTTCTGCTAAAATGCACCATAGTTAGACAGGAGGAGCTTTATGAGAGTAATAGCAGGAAGCGCAAAACGATTGCAGTTAAAAACTGTGGAAGGAATGGAGACAAGACCAACAACGGACAGAATTAAAGAGACGTTGTTTAATATGATATCTCCATATATATATGACAGTGTGTTTTTGGACTTGTTTAGCGGAAGCGGCGGGATTGGGATCGAAGCACTTAGCCGAGGTGCCAAAGAAGCGGTGTTTGTCGAGAAGAATCCGAAAGCAATGGCGTGCATCAAAGAGAATTTGCAATACACAAAGCTGAATAAGAAAGCGATGACGATGACAAAAGATGTCATGACAGCGCTGTATCAGTTGGAAGGTGAGAAAGTATTCGATTACATATTTATGGATCCGCCATATAATCAGGAATTGGAAAAAACGGTACTTACTTATCTGGCAGAGTCTTCGCTTGTCTATGAGGATACCGTGATCATTGTAGAAGCTTCTTTGGAAACAGATTTCGATTATTTGGAAGAGCTTGGGTTACGGATGATTAAAACAAAAGAATATAAAACAAACAAACATGTTTTTATAGAAAAAGAAGGGAAACAGGAAGTATGTTAAGAGCAATTTATCCGGGAAGCTTTGACCCGGTTACAAATGGTCATTTGGATGTGATCAAAAGATCGTGCAAAATGGTCGACGAATTGATTGTCGGAGTGTTGAATAATAATGCGAAAATGCCGTTGTTTTCTGTAGAAGAACGTGTTAGAATGTTAGAGGAAGTGACAAAAGATATACCGAATGTTCGGATTTTTCCGTTTGACGGATTGCTGATTGACTTCGCTGCCAAGATGGAGGCGAGCGTTGTAATTCGTGGACTGCGGGCGATTACTGATTTTGAATATGAGCTGCAGATGTCTCAGACAAATCACAAATTGAATCCGGATGTTGAAACCATATTTTTGACGACGAGTATAGAGTATTCTTATTTGAGTTCGACAACAGTAAAAGAGATTGCTTTTTATGGCGGAGACGTCACACAGTTTGTGCCGGAAGCAGTAGTTGAAAAGCTTGAACAGAAGATGAAAGAAAAGAGGAGAGTATAATCATGAGCAGTCGTATTGAACAGATTATTGAAGAAATTGAAGAGTATATTGACAGAGACTGTAAATATCAGCCATTGTCTACAACAAAGATTATTGTAAACAAGGAACATCTGGATGAGTTGTTAAGAGAACTTCGTATGAAAACTCCGGATGAGATCAAGCGTTATCAGAAAATCATTGCGAATCGTGATGCAATCCTTGCGGATGCACAGGCAAAAGCAGATGCAATGATTGAAGAAGCACAGGTACAGACAACAGAGCTTGTAAGTGAACATGAGATTATGCAGCAGGCATATGCTCAGGCCAACGAGATTGTAACTCAGGCTACAGCACAGGCGCAGGAAATCCTGGATAATGCAACTTCAGATGCCAACGAGATTCGTATGGGTGCGATCCAGTACACAGATGATCTGCTTGCGAATGCAGAGAGCATTATCGGACATACTTTGGATAGCTATGCTACAAAGTATGACGGATTGATCAATTCTTTACAGGAGTGTTACGATGTAGTTCGTTCCAATCGTGCAGAGCTTGTACAGGATGATGGACTTGTGCCGGAAGATGCAGAGATGTAAGTTGACAGTATAATTTCTATGTTGAAGTCCATGTAAGACAACAGGGACTATTATACAGAAGCTAACAAGAGTTTGAATTTATAATAAAGTATACATAAGATACTGGCGGTCAGTGCGGCTGCCAGTTTTTGTTTTGTATAGGTACGGATGGACAAATGAGTTCCTTGAAGCATACATTTTGTCTGTGCGACTGAACAGAATCCGCCGAAGGCGGTAAGTCCTACCGAAGCTGCATATTGCAGGGGAAAAGGAAGCGGTAGTGTCAAAAGCAAAGGCAGACCATTCGTAATTTCAAGTGAAGAAAAGCAAAGTCGGAAAATCCAGTGCTGGAAAGGAAGTTTTTGACAAAGCGACAATAATACAGAAAAAAGGATGATATAACCACCTACTTTTGTCAGAGCTTCGAAACTATCCATGATCGCGGCATCCAACGCGTGGAAAGACCAGTGAGCATGAAGAGGAAGTGTGGAATCAGCAGAAGGAAGAAACTGCAGATGTTTGCGCTCAAAAAAGCTGATAAGACAAGGAGTAAAGAAGAGGATGCATATCGTAGGAAGCAGAAGCTCTTCTTTATTTAATGTTTTTAAAACGAGATAATTCATAACAAAGGAAGGACTTGTATTGTTGCAGAAAGATAAAAGATAGGTCCCTTCTTCTTGCGAAATCAGTCCCTGGCGGACAAAATCAGCAACGGTTTTGGCACCGAGAGGATAACCGCATAAAAACCCGACCAGAATACAGTATCCGGAAGGTGTAGACACACCGAATATACGGGAAAATGTATTTCCAAAGCAATTGGTAATATAGCGGATATTTCCGGTTGACAAGAGAAAATTGCTGAGCAGAAGAAACGGAAAAAGTGTAGGCAGGATAATCTGAAACCAAAGAAGAAGACCGTTTGTTGCGCCATCTAATACCGTTTTTGGGAAAATCAACATACAGATAAAAAGAACAACGCTGGACATACCAAGAACTGTTTTTTGCATGAAATCAGCTCCATGATCAAAGGAAAAGTGGTTAGTAAAGATATATGAAACAACTTGATTTTTTATGATTCCTGTGACAAAATGAAACAAGATAAGATTAGAGGATACAATGTGAATAACAGAGTAAATATAAAGTATAGGGAATACAAATACAATGATAAAATTACCGGAAAAATTTGAAGAAAAAATGAAGACACTGCTGGGAGAGGAATATGATAGTTATTTGCAGTGCTATGAGGAACCACGCCATTATGGATTGCGTGTGAATACAAATAAGATCTCAGTGGAAGATTTTTTGAAGATTGCACCATGGCCGCTGACACCGGTTCCGTGGATACCGAATGGATTTTACTATGACGGAGATGCCATTCAACCATCGAAACACCCATATTATTTTGCAGGATTATATTATCTTCAGGAGCCAAGTGCAATGACGCCGGCAAGCCGTCTTCCGGTAGAACCGGGAGAGCGGATTTTAGATGTGTGTGCTGCGCCAGGAGGAAAAGCAACAGAGTTGGGAGCAAAGTTAAAAGGAGAAGGCGTTCTGATCGCAAATGACATCAGTAATTCCAGAGCCAGAGGGCTCCTTAAGAATCTGGAACTTTTTGGGATTGGAAATATGATGGTCATCAGTGAAGAACCGGGGAAACTTGTAGAATATTTCCCAGAATATTTCGACAAGATATTAATTGATGCTCCTTGTTCGGGAGAAGGCATGTTCCGAAAGGATAAAAAGATGGTCAAAGCATGGGAAGAACATGGACCGGAATTCTTTTCGAAATTGCAGAGAAGCATTATTACACAGGCAGCGGCAATGTTAAAGCCGGGTGGAATGATCTTGTATTCTACCTGTACATTTGACCCGTTGGAGAATGAACAGACAGTAGAGTATTTGCTTGAAACCTGTCCGGAATTTGAAATCTGTGAGATGGAAGGATACGAAGGATTCTGTGAGGGAAGACCAGAGTATGTCAAGGATAAAAGTGAAGAATACCGCAAAACAGTCCGCATTTTTCCACATAAGATGCAGGGAGAGGGACATTATCTTGCGTTGGTAAAAAAGGGACAGGCAGAAGTAAATAAAGAGGAAAAATCAGTAAAACAAAAAGGCGGCATGAAGAAGATACCGGAAGAACTGGAAACATTTTTGAAAGAACTGACATGGGAGATAGACCGCTCAAGACTGGATATTCGTGAGGAACGAGTATATTATATGCCGGAGGGTCTTCCAATGCTAAAAGGGGTGCGTTTTCTTCGTTCGGGACTACTTCTTGGAGAGGTGAAGAAGAATCGTTTTGAGCCGAGCCAGGCACTTGCAATGTGTCTGAAAAAAGAAGAATATCCACGCATACTGGATATGCCGGTGTCTGATGAGCGTGTGATCAAATATCTCAAAGGCGAAACGCTGGATGTAGAAGATATCACTTCAAGAAAAGATAAGGGCTGGTATCTTGTGTGCGTGGACGGTTATCCGCTTGGATTTGGAAAACTGGCGAATCAAACATTGAAGAATAAGTATCTGCCGGGGTGGCGTTGGATGTCATAAGAACGGGAAAACTGCCTTGGCATCAATACGATAAGAAGGAGTTTGATGCCAGGGGAGTACGCAAACGCTAAGTTTGAAAGGACTTCGCCAGGCGCTTGCAAGTAGGAGAGAAGAATGAAAATCAGATTGGATAAGTATCTTGCCGATATGGGCAAGGGAACACGTAGTGAAGTGAAAAAAGCAATCAGTAAAGGGCTTGTCCGGGTAAATAATACGGTTGTAAAAAAACCGGAGACAAAGTTGGATACGGATGTGGATTCGGTACTGTATAATGGAGAAACTGTCGGGTATGCACAGTTTGAATATTATATGCTGAATAAACCGGCAGGAGTGATTTCTGCTACCGAAGACAGACGTGAAAAGACCGTCGTAGATTTGATAACAGACAAAAAGAGAAAAGATTTATTTCCTGTCGGAAGACTGGACAGAGATACAGAAGGACTGTTGCTTATCACCAATGACGGAGAACTTGCACATAGATTGTTATCTCCGGTAAAGCATGTGGATAAGGTATATTATGCCAAAATTGATGGAATGGTAACAGAAGCGGACATGGAGGCGTTTCAAAAGGGCGTGGATATCGGAGAGGAGAAACCGACCCGTCCTGCCAGACTCCGGATTCTGATATCAGATGAAGTGTCGGAGATTGAACTGACCATACGAGAGGGGAAATTTCATCAGGTTAAAAGGATGTTCCATGCGGTAGGCAAAGAAGTGGTATATTTAAAGCGGCTTCGGATGGGAACATTGGTGTTGGATGAATCACTAAAAACAGGAGCGTATCGTCCGTTGACAGAAGAAGAGATTACAGAATTGTGTATACAAAAGTAAGCAAAAGAGAATTTGGATGAAGAATGGAATCATGCATATGACAGATATGGAGAGTAGAAAATAAGATGGAACAGATGTTTTTGCCAATTAGCAGAGAAGATATGAGGAAGAGAGGATGGGAACAGGTAGACTTCGTATATGTAATCGGAGATGCTTATGTGGACCATCCTTCTTTCGGTCATGCGATTATAAGCAGAATACTAGAATCGAGAGGATACCGGGTAGGAATAATATCTCAGCCGGATTGGAAGGACAAAGAGAGTGTGACAATCTTTGGAGAACCGAGACTTGGTTTCCTTATTTCGGCAGGCAATATGGACTCGATGGTAAATCATTATTCGGTTTCGAAAAAACGAAGACAGACGGATGCGTATACGCCCGGTGGAGTAATGGGAAAACGTCCGGATTATGCGGCTGTTGTATATGGGAATCTCATTCGTCAGACATATAAACATACACCAATCATTCTCGGCGGAATCGAAGCAAGTCTGAGACGTCTGGCACATTATGATTATTGGTCAGATAAGTTGAAACGTTCCATTCTTTTGGATTCGGGAGCTGACATGATTTCTTATGGAATGGGAGAACGTTCGATCGTAGAGATTGCGGATGCACTGAATGCAGGAATTGAAATTCAGGATTTGACTTATTTGGATGGAACGGTCGTAAAAGTGAAAGATCTGGATTCGGTATATGATGCAGAAATTTTACCGTCTTATGAGGAGATAAAAGCGGATAAAGAAAATTACGCAAGAAGTTTTTATAAACAATATTGTAATACGGACCCGTTTTCTGGAAAACGGTTGGTAGAGCCATATTCAGAGCATTTGTATGTGGTACAGAATCCGCCGGCAAAGCCACTCTCACAGATGGAGATGGACGACGTGTATGCTTTGCCTTATATGAGAACCTATCATCCGTCTTATAAGAAAGATGGAGGAATTCCGGCAGCAAAAGAGATTCAGTTTAGTCTGATCAGCAATCGAGGTTGTTTTGGAGGATGTAGTTTCTGTGCCTTGACATTTCATCAGGGAAGGATTATTCAGACGCGGAGCAAAGAATCTTTGGTGGAAGAGGCAAAACTGTGTACACAGGAGCCGGATTTTAAAGGGTATATTCATGATGTTGGGGGACCGACGGCGAATTTTAGACATCCGGCATGTAAAAAACAGTTGAAGTACGGAGCTTGCACAAACAAACAGTGCCTGTTTCCGACACCATGTAAGAACCTGATTGCAGATCACAAAGAGTATATTGATATTCTGCGTGAATTGAGAAGTTTGCCGAAAGTAAAAAAAGTGTTTATCCGTTCGGGAATCCGTTTTGATTATTTACTTGCAGATAAAGATACGACATTTTTAAAAGAACTCTGTGAATATCATGTCAGCGGGCAGTTGAAAGTCGCTCCGGAGCATGTATCGGATGCGGTTTTACAGAAGATGGGAAAACCACAGAATTCTGTGTATGAAACATTTACAAAGAAATTCCAGAAAATGAATCAACAACTTGGAAAGAAACAATATCTGGTGCCATACCTAATGTCATCGCATCCGGGTTCTACCTTAAAAGAAGCGGTAGAACTTGCAGAATATTGCAGAGACTTGGGGTACATGCCGGAACAGGTACAGGATTTCTATCCGACTCCATCAACGATATCCACCTGCATGTATTATACGGGATTGGACCCACGAACGATGGAACCGGTGTATGTGCCGAAGAATCCGCATGAGAAGGCAATGCAGAGAGCATTGATTCAATATCGCAATCCTGCAAATTATAATCTTGTAAAAGAGGCACTTGTCAAAGCGGGAAGAACGGATTTGATTGGATTCGATGAACAATGTCTGATCCGTCCGAGACAGTTTGTGAAAGAGAAGCAGGAAACGACACAGAAGAAAGGCGGAAAAGGACAGAAACCAAAACAGAGAGCAGTTTCGCATACAAAAACAAAAAACAGAGTTGAATCTAAAAATAATAGAGTACGCTCCGGCGGACAGAACAAAAACAAGAAGAGAAGATAAGAATAGATGGGAGGATATCATGAAAATCGCAATCGTTACAGGTGCATCTTCCGGAATGGGAAGAGAGTTTGCAAAACAGATTACACATTTTTATAAACAACTGGATGAGATATGGGTGATTGCCAGACGAAAAGAACGCCTGGAAGAATTGCAATCGGTATCGACGGTGCCGATTCGAATATTCTGTGGAGACTTGCTGCATCCTCCGGTGTATCGTGAGTTGAAGGAAGCGTTACAAGAAGAACATCCGGATATCCGTATGCTGGTCAATGCGGCAGGATTCGGAAAGAGTGGAGCGGTAGAAGATATTCTTGCAGAAGACAGAAAACTTCAATTACAGATGGTAGATTTGAATTGCATTGCATTGTCAAGAATGACATTCTTATGTCTGGAATATATGCATGAAGGAAGCAGAATCATCAATCTGGCGTCTGCAGCAGCGTTTTGCCCACAACCGGAGTTTGTTGTATATGCAGCAACAAAATCTTATGTGTTAAGTTTTTCAAGAGGATTGAACAGAGAATTAAGAGGGCGTAAAATATACGTGACAGCAGTGTGCCCGGGACCGGTCGATACGGAATTTTTTGAAGTGTCTGGAACGTTGGAACATGCATTTAAGAAATTAACTTTGGTGAAAGCTCCAAATGTTGTGAAAAAAGCATTGTTGGATTCCAGAGCGAAAAAAGAGATTTCCGTTTATGGGGCGGCAATGAAGGCAGCATATGCAGGATCAAAAGTTCTTCCACATTCGCTTATATTAGCCGGGATGACAAGAAAGAAATAAGGAGATAGTAATACAAATGAAAAAAATAAAAAAAGGTTCGCCAGGATATCTGGATTATAAAAAAAGAATGGAGATTCTCAGAACGTTGATTTATTTTGCAATTGTTGCAGCAATCATATTATTGGGATACAGTCAGACACATACGAAGAAGAATCTCCTTACGGTCGTGGGAATTGTGGGATGTCTGCCGGCATGTAAAGCGTTGGTAGGAGTTATTACAAGATGGCCTTATACATCGATTTCTGTAGAAAAAGCAAAAGAAATCAAACAGAAAGCGTCACTTCTTACAGTAGCGTTTGACCTCGTTGTGACAAGTACAGAAAAGATTATGCCGATCGAATGTGTGGTGATTTCCGGCAATAAGATATTCGGTTATGTATCAAATCCAAAAGTGGATCTGAACTATGCGGCAAAACATATCAAAACGATTTTAAATCAGAATCAGTATGATGGTCTGACCGTAAAATTATTTGATCAGTACTCCGCTTTTCTTGCAAGAGCAGAGGGCCTTAACAACATTCAGGCAGTAGAAAAAGATGATGTAAAAGAGTATGAAGAGGGAATCAAAAACATTATCTTAAACATTTCTTTATAGAAAATGAAACCAAATATAACAGGTACCTGAAATGTTGAGATATACAGGGAATGTCCGATGGTGAAAACAACGGATGAATCAGAAAATAAAGAAAAGGATAAATTTCATGCAGGAATTACATGTTACAGAAAATGAGGCGGGACAGCGGTTGGATAAACTACTGGCAAAGTTCTTAAATGAGGCGCCAAAAAGTTTTCTATACAAAATGATGAGAAAAAAGAATATCGTCTTAAACGGAAAGAAATGTACAGGAAATGAGAAACTGAAACAGAGTGACAGTATCAAATCTGAAGATCCTGATCCCGATCAATGGGAAGGCTGATAAATAAGAAGAGAAGTAATCTGTTGTTCAGAAAAAATAGAA
>DAVZKO010000080.1:0-12800 GCA_052272205.1 Schaedlerella sp.
CGGTCTTGCTTCGGATGGGGTTTACATGTGCCCTCTCTGTTACCAGCGAGGCGGTAGTCTCTTACACTGCCTTTCCACCCTTACATATGCAAATGCATATGCGGTTTATTTCTGTTGCACTTTCCTTAGAGTCACCTCTACCGGACGTTATCCGGCATCCTGCCCTGTGAAGCCCGGACTTTCCTCGTCTGCAATCTTTCGATTCCCGCAGCCGCGATTGTCTGTCTTACTTAACACAGTTTTGTATTTTACCATGATTTTTAATGAAAGTCCAGTCCTTCATCCACAATCAATTCATTTCCATCCGCTGCTGTTGTTGCCAATTCATCGCATCGTTCGTTCTGCGGATGTCCGTCATGTCCTTTTACCCAGTGGAATGTCACTTCATGATTCTCTTTTACTGCCAGGAGGCGTTTCCACAGATCTACATTCTTGACCGGTTCATTCTTTCCTCGTTTCCAGTTCTTCTTCAGCCACGAATCCACCCAATGCTGATTGAATGCATCCACAACATACTTGGAATCAGAATAAACGTCAACCTGACAAGGACGATTCAAAGCTTCCAGTCCGACAATCACTGCCATCAGTTCCATGCGGTTGTTCGTAGTCTTTTTATATCCTTGCGACAATTCCTTGATATGTAACTGTCCTTTTGTATCCACATATTCCAATACTGCACCATATCCGCCCGGACCATCCGGGTTTCCTCTGGCTGCACCGTCCGTATATAATTTAATCTGCACTCGTCTTATCTCCTTTTTCTTTTTGTCTGTTCAACGCTGCACGATTTTGCTTCACGATATACACCGCCGCATATCATTTCATTTTTTACATCAACGCTCCAGTTCAAACGTTTGTCCGTCCGACTGTATCATCATAATCTGCTCACGATATGGTTCTAATTCCGGTTGATGCCGCAATCTGTCAAACACTTCATATTCATTCCAGAAATGCATCGGAAACACATATCTTGTATCCGTATGTTCCAGGAAATATCTGATTCCCCAGAAATATGCATCCTCTAATCGCAAGTCTGTCGGAACAAATGCCAAATCAATCTTCTGATGTCCCAACGAATCAATTGCACTTCGATATGCCTCTCCCATCGGAAGATTAAAGTCATCCCCTTCTTCTTCCCAATGCCACCAGTTCAAGTCTCCGGCATGGTAGATCGTCTTGTTCTTATATTGCAGTAAATATGCCACTCCTTCATCTGTGGACTTCAATGTCCGAATGTGGCATCCTTCCAACTCCAGTTCTTCCTGTGGATCTACTTTATATACCAGTTCTGACTCCTGCGTCTTGATATCACTGGAAAGGATATAATAAACCTTAGAGAATCGTTCTCTCAACCGAAATATTTTCTTTGTGTAATGATCAAAATGAGCATGACTGGAAAATACATAGCACTTCTTATCTGCCAAATCTTCCGGTATCTTGCCATGATAATAATCGAACAAAAAATAGGCATCTTCCAATTCTACAAAAAATCCACTGTGATTCACATATGTTACTCTCATCATGCGTTCATCGTCTCCAAAGCCTGTACCAGTTCCATCATAATATACTCCAGGCTTTCTTTGGCTGATTTCTGTCCTTCATGGAGATTCACCATGATTGTCTTGTTGCGGATTCCCGCTGTTCCACGATTCAGGATTACTTTTTTTGTATAGCGGATATTATATGCACGGATTGCTTCCGGAATTCCGGGAAGCAGTCTATCCGCCACTTCCATCAATGCATCTGGTGCACAATCCTTTTTCAAATATCCGACCGCACCGGTTGTAATGATCAACTGTACCGCCTCTGAATCTGCCAACTGTCTCATAACAGCCGCCACCACTTGTTTATCTTCTGGAAGCACACCTTCTTTTACTTCAAAGCCAATCTGCTCTAATGTTGTCTTTAACGCAGCACCTGTTCTGCTGCCTTTTTTCTGTTCGTATGCCCTTGTATTTATTGTAAATACTGCTGCTTTCAATCTTCGTGTACCCCTTTCTTATTTATACCCCTGTGTTTCTATTCTAGTCTAAAATCTTTCTCGCCAGTGTATTTGCCTTTTCATAGACTTCTTCTGCCGGACAATCCAGATAAAACTGTCCGTCCTGATACAATACCTTTCCACCGATCATTGTCATCTTGACATTCTGTTTGCTTCCGGCATATACCAGATTCTTCTCTGTATTCTGGATTGGCTGCATGTTCGGCTGCTGCAGATCGATCATGATCAGATCTGCTTTCTTGCCTTCTTTTAGTATATCACACTCGTCCAGTCCCATCGCATGTGCTCCGTTAACCGTTGCCATCTTCAATACATCCATAGCCGGCACTGCTTCCGGATCATCGCACATGACCTTCTGCAGACCGGTCACTAAGAACATCTCTCTGAACATGTCCAGACAGTTGTTGCTTGCCGGTCCGTCTGTTCCGATGGCAACCGGAATCCCTTCCTGTAAATAACGCTGGATCGGTGCGATTCCGCTTGCCAGTTTCAAGTTTGAAGCCGGATTGGTTACTACATACATGCCACGTTTTTTGAGTATCTCAAAATCCGTCTCATCCATATGCACACCATGGAATATTGTTCCTCCATAATTAAATAATCCCAACGAATCCATATACGCTACCGGTGACATCCCGCTGTGTGCACGGCATCCTTCCACTTCTTTTTTGGTCTCCGAACAATGTACGCTGACCGGAGCCTGCTTTTTCTGAGCCAGTGCCGCGATATCTTCCATAAGTTCTCTCTTTGTTGTGTACTCTGCATGGAATCCAAGACGATGACTGATCATTCGGGAAGGATCTTCATTCAAACGACGATAATCTTCTTCCATACGCTCTGCCGTTCCGCCAAAATCATTGGTACTGTCACAGAACACATAACGGAATCCACAGTCTTTTGCCGCGCGTGCTCCGTCATCCACGAAGAAATACATGTCATACGCTGCTGTAATTCCGCTTGTCAGATATTCCATGATTCCCAGTTTTGTAAACCAGTACAAAGACTCTCCGTCTAATTTGGCCTCGTTTGGAAATACCTGTTTATTGAGCCAGTCATCCAGCTTCATATCATCTGCATAAGATCGAAGAAATGTCATTGCCGTATGAGTATGTGCATTCTTAAAGCCCGGCATGATCAGATTGCCTTTCGCATCAATCTCTTTGTCCCACACAATCTCGCTTTTCTTTCCGGCTTCTCCTACATAAACGATCGTGTCACCTTCAATCCACACTTCTCCTTGAAATGTAGCTTTTCCTTCTTCCATCGTTAAAATAGTTGCATTATATATTCTTGTATTCATTCGTTCTCTCTCCACCAGTCTTTTTCTATCCTATGTTGTAATGATCCAGAAACACGCTACTCCTGCTTTGTGCCACTGTCTTATAATTTCTTGATAATACTTGTAACAAGTCTCTCAAACTGCTCACCTTTCAGATCTGCTACAGCCTGCACATCCAGATGGCTCAGTTCTTCATCGGATAATCCACTTGCCATATTCGATACGCAGGAGATTCCACATACTCTGACTCCCGCATGTCTTGCTGCCATTGCCTCACATGCTGTACTCATACCGACAGCATCCGCACCGAGCATACCAAACATTCTCACTTCTGCAGGACTCTCAAAGTTCGGTCCGCTTGACTGTACATAGATTCCCTCCTGAATTGCGATACCCTCTTCTTTTGCTGTTTCACGGATGATCTGCTGTAACTCCAGATCGTAAATCTGTGTCATATCCGGGAAGCGGTCTCCCAACTCTTCTACATTCTCCCCAACCAACGGAGATGGTACAAAGCTGGAGATCTGATCTGTGATCATCATAAAATCTCCAACCTGGAAGTTTGTATTAATTCCGCCGGATGCATTGGTCAAAAACAGGATTTCAATACCAAGCAGCTTCATCAAACGTGTCGGAAGGACAACTTCTTCCATTGAATATCCCTCATAATAATGAACTCGACCTTTCATAACAACTGCCGGAACTTTATCGATATATCCAAACATAAATTTTCCATCGTGTCCCTGTACTGTGGAAACCGGAAATCCCGGAATATCTCCATATGGGATTTCACATTCCACTTTCATATTTCTTGCATAATTTCCAAGTCCGGAGCCGAGGATCAATCCGACTTTTGGTTGAAAATCTGTTACTGTTCTGCAATATTCATAGCATTTTTTTAAAATCTCATATTGTTTACTCATAGTCAATCTCCTTCGTATTCCATATTTACCATTTTACCAATCCGGTGCGTACTACCCCAGTATTATTTCAGTTACATTGTTTCTATTATACCCTTAAATAATAATACAAACAAGACCTCCATTGCTGTCATTTACAATCTTTTGCATCGTATCCTGCAGCTTCACCTGACTCTCTTCATTGATTTTTACCAGTTTGCTTTGAATTCCATCCATCACCAGTTCCTCAATGGATTTTCCGAAAATATTCGTCGCCCATACCCCCTCTTCTGTCTGACTTTCCGCCTTGATATACTCTACCAGATCTTCCGCCTGCTTCTCATTTCCGACAATTGGTGCAATCTCTGTCGCAATATTGGCACGGATCATATGAATGGACGGAGCCTCGGAATGGATTTTCACGCCGAATTTATTGCCCTGCTTGATGATCGTCGGTTCTTCCAGCACGATTTCCTCCCGATTCGGACTGACAACTCCATATCCTTTTCGTTTCACATCAGCAAAAGCATCTTTAATCTGGATATACTCTTCTTTCATTGCCGCGAGTGATTTTAATACCGATATCAGTTCATATTCTCCCCCAATCGCAGTTCCTGTCAGCTCGCTTAATACCTGATAATAATATTGCGGATCAAATTGTAACTGCACACACACTTTTCCGGTATCCATCTCTATTTTATCCATTCGCAGACTCTGTATGTACGGACTTTCTATTTCATTGGAAGTAAGTGATGCACTTCGAATATCAGTCAGTTCTTCCATCAGCTTTTTCACGGCTTTTAACAAGTCCTGTTTGATCGGATGCTCTCTGGATAACATTTCCACCCAATTCGGAATATAAAATTCTACTTCTGAAATTGGGAATTCATATAAAAGTTGTTGCATCATCTGATTGATGTCTTCCAGTTTCAACTGCTCACAATTCACCGCTATCACCGCAACGCCATATTTTTTCTCCAATTCCTGTTTCAAATACTGCGCCTCTTCCGAGTATGGTTTCTTGCAGTTTAAAAGAATCAAAAACGGTTTCCCGATATTCTGTAATTCTTGTATCGTCTGCTCTTCTGCTTCCACATAATTTGATCTCGGAATCTCCCCGATGCTTCCGTCAGTTGTAACGACCAGACCGATTGTTGCATGGTCACGAATGACCTTTTGTGTTCCGATCGCCGCCGCTTTTGTAAATGGTATTTCCGTGTCAAACCAAGGTGTCTTCACCTGACGCTCCACATCATGTTCAATGTGCCCCATCGCACCTTCTACCATAAATCCTACACAATCAATCAGCCTCACTTTTACTGTGACATCTTCTCTCAGCTTTAATTCTGCTGCATCCTTCGGCACGAATTTTGGTTCGGTCGTCATGATGGTATTGCCGGATGCCGACTGCGGCAGTTCATCTCTCGTCCTGGCCTTATCATGCTCATCACTCATATTGGGAAGTACGAGTAAATCCATAAACCGCTTGATAAATGTCGACTTGCCTGTCCGAACCGGTCCAACCACTCCGATATAGATTTCTCCGTTGGTTCTTGTCTGCATATCTTTGTATAACTGAAATGAATCCATAAAAATACCCCCTTGTTCTGCTGATACCAATCTATGCAGAACAAGAGGGGTTTATACGTTTGTTTTTGCTTTCACAAAATCGTTATTCTATTTTGCTTCATCCGGCCAAGGAAGAGATGCATGCTCATTCTTTGATTCACGAAGCATCAATTCATTTACTGCATCTTTTGCTTTCTTTCCTTCAAAAAGGATCTCGTTGACCGCTGTCACGATTGGCATGGACACTCCATATTTCTCTGCCAGCTTTGCTGCTGCCTTAGCAGAATAAACACCTTCCACTACCATCTGGACTTCATCCATCGCTTCCTGCATGGATTTGCCCTGTCCCATAAGATATCCGGCCTTACGGTTACGGCTGTGTACACTGGCACAGGTCACAATCAGATCACCGATTCCGGTAAGTCCTGTAAATGTCTCTACCTTACCGCCCATCTTCACACCGAGTCTTGCAATCTCTGCAATTCCGCGTGTAATCAGCGCTGCTTTTGTGTTGTCTCCGTATCCGAGCCCATCTGCCATACCGGCTGCCAGAGCGATGACATTTTTCAAAGAGCCTCCCAGCTCGATTCCAAGGATATCCGGGCTGATATATACACGGAACACCGGACTGATAAATGCCTTCTGCAAATATTCTGCTGTAGCTTTTGTCTTGGCTCCGATCACACAAGTTGTCGGCAGTTTTCTTCCGACTTCTTCGGCATGACTCGGACCGGAAAGCACTGCAACATCCGCCTGTGGAATCTCTTCTTCTATCTGTTGCGACAATGTCTTGAGTGTACTCTCCTCGATTCCTTTTGCAACATCAACAATCTTCTGTCCGCTCTTAACATACGGACACATCTTCTTTGCTGTTGCTCTCGTAAATGGAGACGGCACTGCAAGTACAAGGAAATCTTTCTCTTCGATTGCTTCTTTTAAATCCCCTGTGATCACCATCTTGTCTGAGAGTTTCACTCCCGGAAGTTTTTTTACATGCTCTCGCTGTTCATCCAGCATCTTTACTTCTTCCGCATCAATCGACCAGATTGTCACCTGATGTCCATTGTCATTCAGAAGTACCGACAATGCAGTTCCCCAGCTACCTGCTCCAATTACTCCTACATTTGCCATATCCATGCACCCCTTTCATCTATTTCTTTGAGCCAAATCGATTTTCCTCTCCGGCTAACAGTCTTTTGATATTCTCTTTGTGACGGAACCATGCCAACACCATAATAATAAACGCCAGCACGTAAGTCTCAATACGATAATTCAGGCTCATACCAAGACCGCCCATCTCCCCATAAAGAATCATTTCCATAAAAAATGTGGTTGCTGCCAATAACGACCCCAGTGACACATAACGAGTCAAAATTGCTGCGATCAGGAAACATGCCAGTGGAATCGGCACCATAACCGGATGTGTTGCCACTACCAGACCTGCAAGTACCGCGATTCCCTTTCCGCCTTTGAATTTCAAATAGAACGGGAAATTATGTCCGAGTGTTGCACCGACCCCGGCATACATTGCCAGCATTGGAGCATACCCTGTATCACGATATATGTATCGTGCAAGACATACCGCGAGCACACATTTGAGCACATCCCCTGCAAAGGTACATAATCCGGCTTTCCACCCCATCACACGCACCGCATTGGTCGAACCGGCATTTCCGCTTCCCTGCTGTCTGATATCAATGTGATGCAGCTTTCCAACAATATAGCCTGTCTGAAACAGACCGAAAATATATCCAATTACTAAACAGATGATACGTTCCATCTTCTACTGGTCCTTTTCCTTTCTCTCTCTGATAAAGAATTTTAACGAAGTTCCTCTGAATCCAAAGGCCTCACGAATCTTATTCTCCAGATATCTTGTATAAGAAAAGTGCATCAACTGTTTATCATTTACAAAGATAACAAATGATGGTGGTTTTACCGCTACCTGTGTTATATAGTATAATTTCAGACGTTTTCCTTTATCTGAAGGTGGCTGCTGCATCGCAACTGCTTCTGTCATGATCTCGTTGAGTACACCGGTTGCAACACGAAGTGTCTGGTTCTCGATAACCATATCGATCATATCGTAGAGCTTATTCAAACGCTGTCCTGTCATCGCAGACACATACATGATCTCTGCATACGGCATGTAAGATAATACCTGACGGATCTTACCTTCATACTCACGCATCGTCTTATCATTCTTCTCAATGGCATCCCATTTATTGACAACAATGATGACACCTTTTCCTCTCTCATGTGCGATTCCAGCAATCTTTGCATCCTGCTCTGTTACGCCTTCTGTCGCATCGATCACCATCAAGACCACATCTGCACGTTCTACTGCTGTTACGGTACGGATGATACTGTAACGCTCCAGCTCCTCTTTAATCTTATTCTTACGACGAAGTCCCGCTGTATCGATAAAGACATACTCTTTTCCATTGTGTTTGATCGCTGTATCAATGGCATCTCTTGTTGTACCTGCGATATCGGATACGATCACACGGTTCTCTCCCACAAGTTTATTGATGATTGAAGACTTTCCGACATTCGGCTTTCCTACGATTGCGATACGAGGACGTTCATCTTCTTCCTCTTCTCCTGCCCCTTCCGGGAAATGTGAGATCACAACATCGAGCATATCACCCAGTCCAAGACGAGATGCTGCTGATATCGGGATCGGATCGCCGATTCCAAGATTATAAAACTCGTATACATCAGCCATATATTTATCAAAATTATCTACTTTGTTTACAACCAATACAACCGGTTTTCCGGAACGGCGAAGCATGTCTGCAACCTTCGAATCCGAATCCTGAAGTCCCTGTTTTACATCTGTGATAAATATGATCACATCGGCTGTATCAATAGCAATCTGCGCCTGCTCTCTCATCTGAGACAGGATCACATCTCTGCTGTCCGGCTCAATACCGCCTGTATCAATCATTGTAAATTCTTTATCCAACCAGGAAACATCCGCATAAATACGGTCCCTTGTCACTCCCGGTGTATCTTTGACGATGGAAATCATCTCCCCCGCCAGCACGTTAAATAATGTAGACTTTCCGACATTTGGTCGTCCTACAATTGCTACCACTGGTTTGCTCATCTTTCTATCACCTTTCTTTTATTCTCTCGATCTCGTATCTGCCTGCCACTTTCAAGGATACGAATTGTTCTGATTTATCTGTTACTGTTTGCACTTTTGTCCAATATTGCGTCCAACAAATCTTGTCCGCTTGATTTTACAATATTCAACTTTACTTGTAAAGTTTTCTCCACGTCTGCCGTTGTATAATCATCTAAGAATACATCCTCGTCAATACGCAGCATATTACACGGAATCAACAAGCGTTTTCCCTGCATCTGTTCTTTCATCTGTCCCATCAGGTCCTGTCCCGTGATCAGACCGGATACCGTAATGGATTCTCCGAAGAAATCATTTCGAATCGGAACTACATTCACATGCGTATTCGGGAACTTGTCCTTCATTGCCTCTACCAATCGTACCAGATATGGATAGGCTAATCGCCCAGTCGCCAGAGACATCACGCGTTCTGTGTCATCTCCCACTTCTTTATCCAAAGCTTCCATAAATTCATCGTGAAGCAATCGAAGCATTCCGACTCCGTTTTCCAACTGCAGATACCCGTCATACTGTTCCTCATCCGGAAGTTCTCTCTCTGCCAGAATGTACCATTCATCACTTGCATGAATAAAATGAATGCCGTACTCCGGATAAATCCTTTCACGCCATTTATGAATGATCTCCAATACCTGATTGGCATCTTCTTTGGTAAATGGCTCGAGCGGCTGAAGACCTTCTCTATATTTACTAAGTCCTACCGGAACAACAGAGACACTTCGTAAAAACGGCAGATATCCGGTCAGATCACGAATACTCCGATTCAACTCTTCCCCATCGTTAAATCCTTTACATAACACGATCTGTCCGTTCATCTCAATCCCTGCTTCATACAGAATATCGACTTTCTTCAAGGCATCTCCGGCAAACCGGTTGTGCAGCATCTTACATCGAAGTTCCGGATTGGTTGTCTGGAAAGAGATATTAATCGGTTCCAAATGATATTTTACAATTCTCTGCATATCATGCTCACTCATATTGGTCAGTGTCACATAATTGCCCTGTAAAAAGGAAAGTCGAGAGTCGTCGTCTTTGAAATAGAGTGTCTCTCGCATTCCGGGCGGCATCTGATCAATAAAACAAAAGATGCATTTATTGTGGCAGGAACGATACTCATCCATCAATCCCTGCTCGAAATCCATACCCAGATCTTCGAATTCCTCTTTTTCAATCTCTAATTCCCATTGTTCTCCACTTTCTTTTTCTATCAGAAGAACAACCAGTTCATCTTCCATATAATATCGATAATCGAAAATATCTTCGATTTCATTTCCATTTATGGTCAACAATTTATCCCCCGGTTCGATTCCCATCTCTTCGGCAATGCTCCCCGGCTGCACAGTATTGATGACATGTTTGTGTTTCATATAATTAAACCTCTTTCATATCGACATAGTCTCCGCAATATACCACGATATTGTAACATAATCTGCAAATTTAGTAAAGCAATGTTATGATTTCCCGTATTGTATAAATTATCATACACCGGCTACTGTTCACAGTAACTTAAAGACAGTAGGACTTGAATTTGTATATAAAAAATGATATAACCATATTGTATTATCGTTAAAGATTCCGATTCTTTCCAATTGATATCTTTAACGTATCATCTACTATTATACGGTTAAGCCAATATGTGCAACACAACCGCAAAAAATGCATAGGAGAAAATCATGTCAAACAATATTGAAGCATTGGAAAAAACACTTCCTACTGCACCTATGAAACTGGTTGCAATGGAAAGCTGTAAAGACCTTGGTCAGAAGGTCAATGATTACATTGTATCTTTTCGTAAAGACACAATCAACGAGATTACAGAATCCTCACTTTATGTCAATTATCGTTCAAACAACTACCTGGTCGACTGTAGTTGCCCACGTTTCGGAAGTGGAGAAGCGAAAGGTGTTCTCAAAGAAACAATTCGCGGAACTGACCTCTTTATTATGACAGATGTCTGCAATTACAGCCTGACTTATTCTGTAAACGGACACGTCAATCATATGTCACCGGATGACCACTATCAGGATTTAAAACGTATCATCTCTGCCGCTACCGGAAAGGCACGCCGAATCAATGTCATTATGCCATTCCTTTATGAAAGCCGCCAGCACAAACGTACCAAGAGAGAATCCTTAGACTGTGCACTTGCACTGGAAGAATTGAATGCAATGGGCGTTGCCAACATCATCACATTTGATGCACACGACCCTCGTGTACAGAATGCGATTCCGCTGAACGGATTCGACAGCTTTGACCCACCGTACCAGTTCATGAAAGCATTATTCAAAGCAGTTCCTGACCTGGTTGTAGACAAAGAACATCTGATGATCATCAGCCCGGACGAAGGTGCCATGCATCGTGCTGTATATTTCTCAAACGTTTTGGGCGTAGACATGGGTATGTTCTACAAACGTCGTGACTATTCTACTGTTGTAAATGGTAAGAACCCAATCGTAGCTCATGAATTTTTGGGAGATGATGTCACAGGTAAGGATGTCATTATCGTAGACGATATGATCTCTTCCGGAGAAAGTATGCTCGATGTTGCGAAGAAATTAAAAGAACGCGGTGCAGGTCGTGTATTTGTATGTACAACTTTCGGACTTTTCACAGAAGGTTTTGACAAGTTTGACGAATATTATGAAAAGGGATATCTCACAAAAGTCATCACAACAAACCTGACATATCTGCCACCGGTTGTAAACGAGAAACCATACTTCGTAACTGCTGATATGAGTAAATTCCTTGCACTGATCATCGATTCCCTGAACCATGATGTTCCTATCAGTCAGGTACTGAATCCGACGGATAAGATTCATGCTTTATTAGAGAAACATAAGATCAGATAATCCTACCCAAGACAGATTCCTAATATATAAAAAAAGATGCAGTCCCAAATACGGACCGCATCTTTTTTATATTCAACTCTTAATTAATACAACTTCGCACTGATCAATTTTGGTTTTAATCCGGCTTCTTCCAATGCTGAAAGAATCTGATGTTTGTGATCTGTTCCAAATGCCTCCATTGTAATTCGAAGCTCCACTGCTGCATTTCTGTTTGTACTTACAAACTGATTGTGCTCCAGTTTGATAATATTACCTTTTTCTTCTGCGATGATCGATGCAACTCTCTGCAACTCACCCGGCTTGTCCGGAAGTAATACAGATACAGAGAAGATACGGTCTCTCTGGATCAGTCCATGCTGTACGATCGAAGACATGGTAATCACATCCATGTTGCCGCCGCTTAAGATACATACCACTTTCTTACCTTTACAGTCCAATTGTTTGAGTGCTGCAACAGATAATAATCCGGAGTTCTCTACGATCATCTTATGATTCTCAACAATATCCAAAAATGCACCGATCAACTCATCATCATCTACCAATAACACTTCATCTACATTATCTCTTACATATGGAAGATTCTGGTGTCCTACTGCTTTTACCGCAGTACCGTCTGCGATCGTGTTGGCACTGTCGAGCTCTACAACTTCTCCCGCCTTCAATGCAGCCGTCATACTTGCCGCTCCGGCCGGCTCTACTCCGATCACTTTAATCTTTGGATTGAGCATCTTCGCAAGTACAGATACTCCTGTGATCAATCCGCCTCCACCGATTGGTGCAAGGATATAATCTACCGTTGGAAGTTCCTGGATGATCTCCATTGCAATGGTTCCCTGTCCGGTTGCAACATCCAGGTCATCAAACGGATGTACAAAAGTGTATCCGTGTTCTTCCGCAAGTTTGTATGCATATGCACAGGCATCATCATACACATCTCCATGGAGAATGACTTCCGCGCCATAACTCTTTGTACGATTTACTTTGATCAACGGTGTAACGGTCGGCATAACGATCGTTGCTTTGCATCCATAGGCTTTTGCTGCATAGGCAACTC
>DAVZKO010000081.1:0-12716 GCA_052272205.1 Schaedlerella sp.
CCTATGTTTTATACGGCTGGATTGATGTCTGGTTTCAGAGAGGAATGCGGGAATCATCAGACGAAATAGCGGAGATGTTTCGTGCGTATGGGCTTTGAAATCCATATAAAAGGAAAAGGAGCAAGCAGGGATTAACTCCCACTTGCTCCTTTTTTCTTACGCTATCAACTTTCAGTTATATACAAGTTCTGCGTTAATAACTTCCATTGCCCGAATTTGAATGTTATTCATTTTTCTGACCCACTCAATTTGATTATCTGCCTTTTGTTGTTCAGTTACGCCCTCACATTCTGCCATCTGTTTTACCAGCCGAAGAAACATATTTTCCGCCTGTTCGTTGATGTCGGCAAGATAAGTATTGAGCTTGCCACTGGTCAGAAGCGTTGTGTAGGTCGCTTTTCTATTCTCTTTCAGGTAGTGTTTGTGCCGCTGTCCCCATATCCCGATAGACTTTTCATCTTCAGGTGGTAATGTAAGACACGGCAGATAATATTCGCCTTGCAGTTCATACCAAAGGCCGTTGCTTTCGTCGTGCGGATTTCAAAAGAAAGTATTTTTACGGGACTTAATAATTTTAATGTATTGTCGATAACGGATGTAGAATTTGATGAGTATTTTGGGTTTACCGATGAAGAAGTAAAAAAGCTTCTGGAAGATTATGACTTATTGGAGCATTATCAATCGATGAAGGATTAGTATGATAGATATCGATTCGGTAATGTGGAAGTATATTGTCCATGGGATGTAATCTGCCATTGCAGAAAACTTTGTATAGACCCGGAAATTAAGCCACAGAATTCTTGGAATGAAAGAGCAGTGGGCAGTGTTTTCCAATCGTGAGACTGGAGCTGGATATAGTGATATTCTAATTGAGACGGAGGATGACGTAGGAATTATTATAGAGATAAAATATGCACATGATGGCAATTTGGATGCAGGGTGTAAAGCGGTCTTGAGACAGATTGATGATACACGATACGAAGAAGAACTTCAGGATGAAGGGATGGAAAAGATATTGAAGTATGGTATTGCGTGTTACATGAAAAGATGCAAGGTAGCAGTGGGAAAATAATTTGGAAAAATATAGGATGTAGCACAGTCAAGAGAGAACGAGTGTTGCATCCTATATTTCATAAGAAAAATGGATTTTTACAGATAGTCTTATCCATTCTTCCGATATCGTTCTGGAGTCATTCCGACGATGTTTTTGAAAGTTTTCCCAAAGTAGCTGGGACTGTCAAATCCACACATCCTTGCTATGTCAAGCACTTTCTTTTCCGGATACTGAATTAAAAATTGTCGGGCGTGCCCGATACGAATACTGGTAAGACATTGAATGATTGTCTCACCGGTATTTTTTTTGAACAGAGCACACATGTAATCTTTGGTGAGATTGACGACTTCGGCTAATTCATCGAGAGCGATTGGTCGAGCATAATTTTCTTCTAGCCAGGAAACAACTTTCAAAACGAAAGGGTTTTCATGAGAATATGTGAATTCATGTGTATGTGTGATGCATCTGGATAAATCCAGAAGAAAATCATAGCATTCTTTGGAGTAGGAGAGGGTCTGGTCAGTTGAGCGGTTTTCATAGAGCCAGAGTAGTCGCTGAATATGTTGTTCAAAAATAGAGCCATCCGAAAAATGATAAGCACCGGATTCACTCATTTGAAGTAATGAGAGAATATCCGCACAGAGCGGACCATTGAATGCAACGATATGAAGCGTCCAGTCCTTGGAGACAGCCTGATAAATATGTTCTTTATCAGGATGAATCAAGAATCCCTGTCCTTTGGTGATTATGCTTCGCTGGTTATTCAATATCAGTTCGCCCTGTCCTTTTACACAGTAGAACCACTGAAAATACGGTACACCTTGTGGTCTGCGAACCGGTTCTTGCAGATGATTGACTCCGAACATCCAAAGCTGGATGGGGAGTGTTTGGGAAAATTCTTGTGAATGAAATTGATATAGCATAAATTAAAACCTTGAATCTATATATTGTAATATAAATATCATTATATTTAGATTGAGAAATGCTGTCAAGAACGTATAATTAAAGTATAAAATAAAATTAGAACGTATTTGAGTTTTAAGAAGGGAGATTAAGTAAATCATGAACTTAACAGAAGCACAGAAAGCAAAAGTAGAAGACCTTTTAAGCCAGATGACCCTGGAAGAAAAAATTGGTCAGATGAATCTGGAATCACCATCGATTGTAGGAGGATTTGAAGTTCCGTTTGAAGAATTGATTGAGATGATGACAGACGGACGTATTTCACAGGAAGAATTTCAGAAGATTCTGGCAACATCTGAGCAGGATTTCCACGAGGATGATATCCGTGCAGGTAAAGTCGGAGCAATGATGGTAAATGATCCACGTAAAAACAATGAATTGCAGAAAATAGCTGTGGAAGAAAGCAGACTTGGAATTCCGTTGATTGTAGGATTTGATGTCATTCATGGTTTCCGAAGTGTGTATCCGATTGCAATTGCAGAGGCGGGATCATTTGATGAAAATCTTTTTGAAAAAACAGCACAGATGGCTGCAAAAGAAGCAAGAGCATACGGAATCAACTGGACGTTTGCACCGATGATCGATGTTGCAAGAGATTCTCGATGGGGACGTGTATCAGAAGGTCCGGGAGAAGACCCATATCTGGGATCTCGTTTTGCAAGAAAGAAAATCCAGGGATTACAGAATAACCAGGAGTCTGTAGAAGACTATGTGGCAGCTTGTGTGAAACATTATGTAGCCTATGGTGCGTGTGAATCGGGAAGAGATTACAACACAACAAGTATGTCAATCTCTCAGCTTCATAATGTATATCTGCCGACATTTAAGGCAGCAGTCGAAGAAGGAGCCGCAACAGCAATGGCATCATTCAATGATCTGAATGGAGTTCCATGTACAGTCAATGAATATACACTTCGTCAAGTATTGAAAGATGGATACGGACTGGATGGATTTGTTGTCAGTGATGCAAACGGAATTAAAGAGTGTGTTGCACATGGAATTGCAGAAGACGAAAAAGATGCCGGTCGTCAGGCGGTAAATGCAGGACTGGATATGGATATGGGAACGAATATCTATTCCAATAATCTGGAACAGCTTATCGAAGAAGGCAAAGTATCGATGGATACAGTGGATGAGGCTGTCCGTAGGATTTTATCTGTGAAAGTATGGCTTGGATTATTTGAACATCCATATGTTCCGGATGAAGTGATTGAGCAGTATGAAAAAGCATTACCGGAAGAACATGTGGCACTGACATTGGAAGCAGCGAAGAAATCAATTGTTTTATTGAAGAATGACAAGAACATTCTTCCGTTAAATAAAAAAATGAAGATCAGTCTGGTCGGTACACTTGCAGCAGAAAAATCAGAAGTGTGCGGTGCATGGGCGATGGCATTTCATCAGGAAGATTGTGTATCGGTATTGGAAGGATTGCAGAACAGTGGAGCAGATGTAAAATATTATCCATGTGGCGGTCCGGATGGCGCGATTAATGAAGAAGAAATCGAACAGGCTTGCTTGGAAGGGGATGTAGTTATTGCCGTAGTCGGAGAGACTGCAAGTATGAGTGGAGAGGCATCTTCCAAAGCAGATACAACATTACCTGGTGAACAGAGACAGTTGTTGGAAAAACTGTTGGAATCAAGAAAACCATTGGTAACAGTATTGATGAATGGACGTCCTCTGGCACTTGGCTGGGAAGCAGAACATTTACCGGTTATCGTAGAGGGATGGCATCTTGGAATTCAGGCAGGAAATGCATTGGCATCGGTACTCTTTGGAGAGACAAATCCATCCGCAAAATTGTCTTCCTCATTTCCATCTGTAACAGGACAGTGCCCAATTTACTATAATCATCCAAGCACAGGAAGACCGGGAAGCAAGAGTAAATTTACATCGCGTTATCTGGATGCTCCATTTGATGCATTGTATCCATTTGGCTATGGATTGAGCTACACAACTTATGAATATGACAATCTGCGTGTAGAGGAAAAAGAAGACGAGCTGGAAGTAACTGTACAGGTGAAAAATACAGGAGACCGTGAAGGTACAGAAACCGTACAGCTTTATATGCAGGATGTAACAGCAAGTCTTGTTCGTCCGGTTAAAGAGATGAAGGGATTTGCAAGAGTAGGGCTGAAACCGGGACAGGAAGAAACTGTTACATTACATTTGGCAAAACAGGATATGGGATTCTACAACAATCAGGCTGAATACGTCTTGGAAGACGGAAAATTCAGAATCTATGTCGGTGGAAATTCACGAGACTGTCTATGCGAAGAAATAAGTGTAAATTTTTAAAAAGTAAATAAAAAAGATTTAGAGGGGAGCAGTGCAAGAAAAGTCTACCGGAAGGGAGAAACTTTGCGCTGTTTCTTGCTAACAAAAGTAATGCAAGTGTACAATATAGAGTAGCTAGGAAGAGCAAATGGAGGAAAATGAGAATGCAAACAATAGAAATCACTTTAAATGAAGAACGTAATGTCCGCCTGACTGCATTTATACAGGATGTTGGTAAAGAATACCGAAATATTATAAAAAGACCGGGCGTGTTGGTCATTCCGGGCGGTGGCTATATGTTCTGTTCGGACAGAGAAGCAGAACCGGTAGCGCTTGCATATCTCAATGTAGGATATGATGCATTTATTCTTCGTTATACAACCAATGAAGTTGGATGCTGGCCGGATCCGTTACAGGACTATGAAAATGCGATGGAGTATATCATAGAACATGCAGAAGAGTGGAATGTGATAGCAGATAAGATTGCAGTTGCAGGTTTTTCAGCAGGAGGTCATCTGGCAGGAGCAGCGGCAACGATTGCAAAACACAAACCGGCAGCCGCAATTTTAGGATATGCAGTGTTAAACGAGCAGGTTGATGAAATTGCAAAGAATGCTCCGAGAATTGTTGAGGAAGTAAATTATGATACGTGTCCATGTTTCCTTTTTGCGGCTCGTACGGATAATGTGGTTCCGATTCAGAATAGTATTCAGATGATGGATGCTCTGGATAAGGCAGGGGTAACATTTGAAAGTCATATTTACGCATATGGACCGCATGGATTCTCTACCGGTGATGAATCAATCCAGACAAGAGAATCTGCATTTTGTCCAAGAATTCCAAACTGGGTGAAAGACAGTATCGGATTCTTAAAAGATGTGATGGGTGATTTTTATGTTGGAACGGCAGAAGACAAGGTTCTTACAAAGCCAAATTGCAAGGCTCATATTACAGATGATGGTGCAGCATGGTTGTCTTTGGATTGTACAATTGGAAGAATATTTGGCAATCCTGTGGCAAAAGAGGCAATTGCAGATACGATTGCGGTGATGAAGGAGAAGATACAGCCATTCAGACCAGATATGACATTTGATGATATGATGAACACCCTTAGTAAAATGAAACTGGTCGATCTTCTGAATGAACGTTCTATAGATGTTGATGAGGAAAAATTAAATGAGGTATTGGGCAAAATTCCAAATATTTGATGAAGCAGATGAAAAGCAAAAAACAAATCTTAATTAAGTTATTCATATCGACACTTTACCTAAGCATCTTCACTTTCGGCGGAGGCTATGTTATCGTCACGCTGATGAAGAAAAAGTTTGTAGATGAATATCATTGGATTGACGAAAATGAAATGCTGGATTTGATTGCAATCGCGCAGTCTTCACCGGGAGCAATTGCGGTAAATGGTGCGATTGTGGTCGGATATAAGCTGGCAGGGATGATCGGGGCGATTACGGCAATCATTGCAACGATACTTCCACCACTTGTTATCATTTCCATTATTTGTGTATTTTATAATCAATTCCATGATAATGTGATTGTAAGTCAGGTGCTTACCGGTATGCAGGCAGCAGTGGGAGCAATTATCGCTGATGTTGTATATGGAATGGCAAGCGGTGTTGTGAAAGAAAAGAAAATATCACAGAATCTGATTATGATTGCAGCATTTGTGGCAACGTGCTTTTTCGGAGTTCCGGTTTACCTGGTAATTATCATCTGTATTTTAATTGGAACGGTTCAGACTTGTATAGAACGGAGGAGGAAAGTATGATCTATCTTCAATTATTTTTGAGCTTCTTGCAAGTTGGATTGTTCAGCTTTGGGGGCGGCTATGCTGCAATGCCACTCATACAGGAGCAGATCGTGACAAAACATGGCTGGCTTAGTATGGTGGAATTTACTGATCTGATTTCGATTTCTCAGATGACACCGGGACCGATTGCCGTGAATTCTGCAACCTTTGTAGGAAATAAAATCGCAGGGGTTCCCGGGGCACTGGTTGCAACGATTGGATGTATTCTTCCGTCTTGCATCATTGTGACAAGCATTGCCTATGTATATTTGAAAAATCGCAAAAACCAGATGGTACAGGAGATACTTCAGTCCTTGCATCCGGCTGTAATCGCAATGATTGCATCTGCAGGAGTTACTATTTTAATAACTGCTTTCTGGGGTGAGATGCAGACGATTTCTATTTCAAATACAGATTGGAGTATGGTGTTTATTTTCCTTTTTTCTTTGTTTTTGTTGAGAAAAACTCGTATTAGTCCGATTTTAGTGATGATTTTGGCAGGTGGAATGAAACTTCTGCTTTCGATGATATAATAAAAGGTCAAAATTGAGTATATAAAAATGACCTTAGATGTTTTTGAGAAAAATAAAGAAGGAAACGCAGGTCATTTTGAGGGCAGAAAAGAAGGCATATGTGATGAGGTGTGACCGGATATCAATCGGTATAATAGAAAATGTAATATCAATCAGGCCGAAACGAATCATAACAAATTAGAAAATTCGAGTGGACAAAGAAAGGAAAAAATTATGAAAGTATTAGGATTATCATTTGGTAAAAAGAATGCAAACACAGACATTCTTGTAAAAGAAGCTCTTTACGGAGCAAGAGAAGCATATCCGGATGCTGAGATTAAATTTATCAATACACAGAGACTGACAATTGGTCGTTGTATTGGATGTGGAGCCTGTTCAACAGCTTTAGAAAAAGGAAAAGACAATGACTGTATCATCAAAGATGATTTCCAGATGGTAGAAAATGCAGTTCGTGAAGCAGATGCAATTATCCTTGGAGCACCTGTATACGTATTGCAGCCAGTGGGACAGTTCAAAGATTTCGTAGATCGTTTCTCATGCCGTCACGATGTATCCGCTATTAACTGGGTATTGGATAAGAGAAGAAATGGAGAAGCTCCTGGTAATGCAGACGATTATCCAATCGAGAGATTAAGACGTCGTACAGTTTCTTACATCTCAGTAGGTGGAGCAAGCACAGAGAACTGGGTATCTATGGGAACTGCAACATTGCACTTGTTCGGATTCCCGGCAATGATGAAGGTTGTTGCTAACTACAATGCAAACAGCATGGGAACAATCGGTAATCCATACCTGAACGAAGAAATGATCGGACATATGCATGAAATCGGAAAACGTACAGCAGCAGCCGTAAATATGGATGACAAAGATGTTGAATTCTATGGACCAAAAGGAATGGGAACATGTCCTGTATGTCACCAGAACCTGTTGACAGTGAACGGAACAACAACAGTAGAGTGCCCAATCTGTGGTATCGAAGGAAAGATCTCTATCGATGGAGATAAGTTGAATGTGGAATTCTCAGAAGCACAGCAGGCAAGAGCAAGAGGAACATTTGCCGGATTAAGAGAACATACAACTGAGATTCAGGGCTTCGGAGCAATCTGTGGACCAAAGATTATGGCAAACAAAGAGCTGCTTGAAAAGAAGATGGAGCGCGTGAAAAAATTTGATGAAATGATCAACGCATAAGAGAATAAAAAGTTATAAATGTAAACTGTATGAGTGTACATAGTAGTTAAATCCCCGCAGGGTATTGCATACGCAGTACTCTGCGGGGCAATTTGTATTTCTGAAAGCAGAATTTAAGTGAGAGATTGTTTACAAACATCTTATGAGGAGCAACATTTTTTGGAAGATACAAACTTGACGAAAATATGTTCAACTATTAAAATTGTAAATAGTGACTTTAATGGAGAGAATGATTGTTGCTTGCCGAAGGCAAAGGCAGAACATCTGGTAATTAAGAAGTACAAACCACAAAAGAGAGGGAATACGTGAATGGATAACATGCGAACAATTATGGACTTCGAATTTGATACAAGGGAAGTACAGAGCACACATTTTCATCAAAATTTGGAGATTATATATGTTTTGGAAGGTGGGGCGGAGATTCAGATAGAATCCGAGACTTATAATTTGGACAAGGGAGATTTCTTGCTGGTTAATGCAAATAAGAGGCATTCCCTGCGTTCAACCAAAGAAGAAGTTCTGCTTGCTTCGTTTCGAATCAACTTTTCTATGTTGGCAGAATATATGGGGACGAATCAGTTGTTATTTTGGTGTAACACAACGGCTGATAAAAGTGAGTCTTATGAGCAGTTAAAGAAAGTGTTGGACCGAATGCTGAATCGTTTCTATGACAAGGAAAAAGAAGGTGCTATTTATCTGAACAGTATCTATTATGAAGCGATTTATCTGTTGGTGGCGTATTTTATGATCAAAGCCGATGATGCACGAATGAAGGAAAACTTTACTCCGGACAATTCCAGAATTTTTGAAATCCAGAATTATGTACAGGCAAATTATCAGAAACAGTTGAGCCTAAATGATCTGGCGAAGAAATTGTACTTGTCGAATGCGTATTTGTCTAAATATATTAAAAAACATTTTGGATTAAGTTTTCTGGAATATGTAAACAATGTGCGTTTATTCCATGCAGTGGATGAGTTGGTGTACAGTGAGAAAAAGATTACCCGTATTGCTTTGGACAATGGATTTCCGACAACAGCAGCATTTAACAAGGCGTTTAAGGAAATTTACAATATGACTCCTTCGGCCTACCGTTCTACGGTGCATAAAGAGGAGCGGCAAAGTGAAAATGAGGAGTCTAAGCAGGAATTGGACCAGAGAGTAAAAGAATATCTGGAAGGTAAGACTCCGGTGGAAGATGATACAGCAACAAGAAATATGAATCTGTTTGTCGTAGACGCAAAGAATACGACTGAATGGAAAAAGCCGTGGGATAAAATTATTAATATGGGAAATATTGATTCTCTATTGAATTATGATGTGCAAAGTCAGCTTTTGATGATGCAGAAAGAGATTGGATTTTCTTATGTACGTATCTATAACATTTTCATGCAGGATATGTATGATGAAAAGATTTCCGGAGATAACAAATATAATTTCAGCAGAATCGACCGCGGTTTGGATTTCCTTGTAGAACATCAATTGAAACCATATATCGAACTGGCATTTAAACCGACAGAAGTAAATTATACGATCAACTCTTCTGTGGGAGACCGATATAATGAAATTATTTTCCATGATAAAGACAGTTATGTGGAAGTGATGAAAGAATTTGCTTCCCATATTGCCAATCGATATGGTGTCGATGAGATTGAAAGCTGGTATTTTGAACTGTGGAAAGATGACCGCCTCAATATGCTGGATGCCAATGGTTGGTATTTTGACTGCTTTGAGATTGGTTATCAGGCATTGAAGAAGATATCTTCGAAGATAAAAGTCGGTGGAGCGGGATTTGCACTTGGATATGATAAGTATCAGTATCGTGCCTTGATCCAGAACTGGAAGACGCGAGATATCAAACCGGATTTTATCAGTGTGTATGCATATTCTTACCTGCTTCTACAGCAGGACGGCGTATATTTTGGAAAGCGTTCATTGGATAATAGCTTTGTGAAAAATCAACTGGAATTGTTCAAAGATGTGTTAAAAGCAGAAGAGTTTGTTCCGGATGAGCTTCATATTACGGAGTGGAATTTTACGATATCCAATCGAAACTGCATCAATGACAGTTGTGCACAGGGGGCATATATTGTGAAAACCTGTATCGAATCCATCGGAGAAGCAGATATGATGGGATATTGGCATGGTTCAGATTTACATACCGAATATTACGATTCGGGAGCAGTTCTGTATGGCGATAATGGACTTTTGACAAGAGACGGTATTAAGAAACCATCTTTTTATGCGTTTCATTTCCTGAAGTTCTTGAAAAACGGAATGTTGGGAAAGACAGACAATGCACTGCTTACAACAGATGGAAGAGGCGTTTATACGATCGCGTGTCATAACTGTAAGAAATTCAACTATCGATATACAATGAAGGATGAGAAAGATATCCAGGTGGATGATATCGACAGTTTATATGAAGATACGGATTCCATTCATTTAAAATTCCAGATTAATAATGTAGAAAACGGGGATTATGTAATGCGCGTCTTCTATGTAAATGAGGATAATGGAAGTATTCAGAATATCTGGAAAGATATGGATTACATCAGTAATCTTTCCAAAGGAGAGGTCGAGTATATGAGACGAAGTGCCAATCCGAAAGTAGATATGCGAAGGATTACAGTGGAGGATCATATTTTGAGAATTGATACGAAGTTAAAGGCACATGAAATTAAAGTGCTGGATATTCATTATCAATATTAGTAGGAATGTTTTGATGCTTAAATAGGAATACATTGTTACTTAAAGGTGAAAAGAACAGTAATAAATATGGAAAACAGTATGGAATGAGAGGAAAGAAAATTGAATAAATTAAAACGATTATTTGCACCGGTGGATATGACAGTTGGAAGACCATGGGAAGATATTCTGATTTTTACGATACCGATGCTGATAGGAAATATTGCCCAGCAGCTCTATAATACGGTGGATAGTATTGTTGTAGGAAGATTTGTAGGTGATAATGCACTGGCGGCGGTTGGAAGTGCCGGACCGATCCTGAATCTTTTGATTGTATTGTTTGTAGGAATTTCGGTTGGAGCCAGTATTATGGTATCGCAGTATCTCGGGGCCAGAAACAGAAAGGCATTGTCAGGAACAATCGGAACTTGTATTGTGTTAACAGCGATTGCTTCGTTGATTATTATGGTTGTTGCAACATTGGCTGCAAGACCACTTTTGGAATTATTGAATACGCCGGATAGTATTTTGGACTGGTGTACTTCTTATCTGAGAATCCTTTTCTTGGGAGCGGCAGGACTTGCGTTTTATAATATTCTCAGTGGTGTCCTCCGAGGACTTGGTGATTCCATGTCAGCATTGTTATACTTGTTGATCGCAAGCGGATTGAATATCGTGCTGGATTTACTTTTTGTAGTGAAATTCGATATGGGAGTAAGCGGAGTAGCACTGGCAACAGCGATTGCACAAGGAATCTCAGCAATCCTGTGTGTGAGAAGACTTTCAAAGTTGACAGAATTATTTGATTTGAAATGGAAATATATCCGTTTAAACAAACATCATGCAGGAAATATTATTCGACTTGGAGTGCCTTCTGGGGTGACACAGGCAATGATTTCTATGGCGATGCTGATCGTACAGTCATTGACAAACAGTTTCGGAGAACAGTTTATCGCAGCAAATGTCATTACGATGCGTGTAGATGGATTTGCAATGCTGCCGAATATGTCATTCGGTAGTGCAATGACGACATATGCCGGACAGAATGTCGGCGCAAATAAATACGATCGTGTAGCCAAAGGTGCGAAACAGGGACTGTTTATCGGTGTTGGAACATCGGCAGTGATTACAGGACTGATTCTGATTTTTGGAAAACCATTGATGGGAATCTTCACAAGTACAACCGAGTTGGTAGATTTGAGTTATTATTTGATGCAGATTCTGGCAGTAGGATATCTGGTTATGTCTGTGACACAGGTATTGTCCGGTATTATGAGAGGTGCGGGTGATACGATGACACCGATGTGGATTTCCATTGTTCAGACGATTGTGATTCGTGTACCACTTGCGTATATCCTTGTATACGCTTCAAAGAGTGCAGCTTTTCCACAGGGAAAACGAGAATACCTCTACCTATCATTGGTTATTTCATGGGTGATTGGAGCGTTGATTACAACCATCTTCTATAAGAGAGGAAAATGGAAAACAAAAGCAATTAAATAAGATGTTAGACACCTATATTAAGAGGACAAAAAAGATATATCTTTTTTTGTCCTCTTTTTGATGAGTAAAAAAAAGAGTCCAAATACTGTATGAAATTAGGTTAATTTTGTGAAAGCAAAGACAAATTATATTTTATATAATGAAACCAAGTTAAAAGAGAAAATGAAAAGGAGAGAAACGGCATGAAATTAGGATTTGTAAGTGCAATTCTTGACACATGGAGCTATGAAGAAATGATGGATTTCGCATCAGAGCATGGATTTGAATGCGTTGAAGTAGCTTGCTGGCCACAGGGCAAGGCAGAGAGAAGATACGCAGGAGTAAGCCATATCGATGTTGATAAAGTTCTTGCAGATGATGAATATGCAAAACACATCATGGACTACAGCAAAGAGAAAAACGTAGACATTTCTTCTCTTGCATTTTATCCAAACACAATGGATGGAGATTTGGAAAAGAGAGCTTCCGTAGTAGAGCATTTGAAAAATGTAATCCGTGCAAGCCACAAACTTGGTGTTGGCATGGTTACAACATTTATCGGAAGAGACCAGACAAAGACAATCGAAGAGAACTTAGAACTGGTAAAAGAAGTTTGGCCTCCAATCATCAAACAGGCTGAGGAAGAGAACGTCAAAGTCGCGATCGAGAACTGCCCAATGTTATTTGGACCTGACCAGTGGCCGGGTGGACAGAACCTGATGAC
>DAVZKO010000082.1:0-12582 GCA_052272205.1 Schaedlerella sp.
GAACAGCATCTGTCTTATCAGCATGCCCTTTTTTCTGAATCTGTATTTCCAAGCATCCAAATATCCTCTTGCACATGTTTCAATGCAAATTCGAACACAACCTCGAACACCTAGCTTAATGGCATATGCCCTTTCCTTAATTTTCACCGCGCTACATTTTCATTTCTCCATGCTCTTGGTGATACTCCGTAAACGTTCTTATATGCTCTTGAGAAATGCAGCTGATTCGGATATCCTACTGCATTCCCGATGTCACTCACCGATAACTGTGTAAGTTTTAACAACTCTGCTGCCTTCACCATACGGTAATTGAGCAGAAATTCCTGCGGTGTCTTCCCGATTCCATCTTTGAATATCTTTCCGAAATAACTCCGGTTCAGTCCGCAGACAGCGGCGACATCTTCCACTGAAATATCATTTTGAAAATTATTTTCTATAAACGATAGTGCCTCGTGAATATAGAAATCCTGCAGCTTACTTCCTTTTGACGTCTGTCTGTGTGCCGCTGAACGCATCAACGCATCGATAAACAGGTAAAAATGTCCGATCAATTCAAAAGGAGCCGCATCACCATGTTCTGCAATATACACCATTTCCTTCTTCATCGTCTCGCGAAGATCTTTTGACTGCGCCCGATAAACCGGTCTGTCTTTTGAAAGTCCTGAAATCTCAATTGCTTCTTTTGCACGCAATCCGTCAAATTCTACCCATACATATTCCCATGGGAGTTCTGTGTCAGAAATATAGGTATTGATCTGCCCCGGAAATATCATGAATCCCTGTCCGCTTTTTACCTCATATTTTTTCGTAACTCCATTGGAATCATCTGCCATCAGCACTCCTGTTCCTGAGATCACATAATGAAACAGGTAATGATTTCTCGTAGCCGGGCCAAAGGAATGTGCCGGATCACACTGCTCCCGCCCAAATTGATACAATCCGAAATCTACAAAATTCTCATTCGGAAAAATTGAGAATACAATATCACTCACGTTTTCGCCGCCTCTCTCAGAATCGCTTCTGTTTATTATCAGTCACTCTAACTCTTCCCCTCCCTTTAGTATAATTGAATATATACCAAAATGCTACACAACTTTATTATATACCCAAAAATATCGCAAATAGATATAAAACTCAAAATATTATGCTATTTATAGTCGCATTTCGGTATGTTATAATGTGTTTACAAAAGGAAAAACCGGTATTTCACAAGAAAAGGAGAGAACATTTATGAAAAAGAGTGCATTGCTTTGTCTTGGACTTGCAGTTATTACGATTACAAGTATGACGCTGTCTGGCTGCGGAACAAACCATTCTGACAATGGGAAAACGGAAATCACAATGGTTCAGTATAAACAAGAGGCTGTAGAAGTATTCGAACAGTTGGAAAAAGAATTCAATGAGACTCATGATGATATTCATTTGACAATTGAGTCCCCTAATGATGCAATGACGATTCTTCGAACAAAATTCATCCGCGAAGAATATCCGGACATCATCGGAATCGGCGGAGATGTCAGCTTTTCTAACTTTGTAGATGCAGGAATTCTGGCTGATATATCAGATTACGATGGTCTGAAAACAATCAAACCTGCCTATGTGGACATTCTGGATAATCTGGAATTTGTTCCGACGGAAGGAACTTACGGTGTTCCTTATGTTGCCAATGCCGCCGGCGTTTTGTACAACCGTGATCTGTTTGAAAAATATGGATGGGAGATTCCGGAGACATGGGACGAATTCATTTCTTTGTGTGATGAAATTCAGGCTGCAGGAATTCAACCACTTTACTTCGGATTCAAAGATACCTGGACCTGTCTTGCTCCATGGAATGCCCTTGCAGTAGATCTGGCACCGGCTGATGTGTGCCGGCAGGTAAATCAGGGAACCACTACTTTCAGTACCGAATACCGCACGGTTGCCGAGAAAATGTACGAACTGCTTCCATATGGTCAGGACGGTCCGTTCGCCTATGGATATAATGACGCTTGTACCGCATTTGCCAACGGAGAATCAGCCATGTACACCATCGGAAGCTATGCTATTCCCCAGATCAAATCTGTAAATCCTGATATGAATATCGACTCCTTTGTTATGCCGGCAAATGATACAGCGGACGAGAACATCCTGAACTCCGGTGTGGACCTGCAATTCTGTGTAACTGCTGCCTGTGAAAAAAAGGAGGCTGCATATGAAGTTCTTGACTTCCTGCTTGAACATGAAAATGTCCAAATGTATATTGACAAACAGAATGCCGTTCCTTGTAAAGATGAGTCATTTGATCTGGCATCCGAGTTAGACGGAATGAAACGCTATATCGAAGACGGACGCATGGCCGATTATCAGGATCACTACTATCCTTCCGAGATGGCGGTAGATGCCCAGATTCAGACATTCCTGCTGGACGGAGATGTCGATAAATTTCTGAAGAAATTCGATAAAGACTGGACACGATATAACCGAGATGTAATCCGCAAAGTACAGGATTACGAAGCTGCTCAGAATGAGTAGGCGAACGACAACTATCTCTGCAATCTGATATTCACGATTCATAAAGGAGCATTATGATATGAAGAAATTAAAAAATATGAATGACAGACAGCGTACCTTTCTGCTGATCACAATTCCGATTCTGGCTTTGTTTTTCTGCTTCAACACGCTGCCTCTGATCAAAGGTGTAATTTACAGTTTTACAAATTTTAAAGGCTTCGGTTCTTATGACTGGGTCGGACTGCGCAACTATATCGATTTGTTTTCCGATGCCCGTGTCGGCAAGTCCTACTGGTTTACCTTTAAACTGGCGATTGTGACGACCATCGTGGTAAACGTATTGAGTCTTCTGCTTGCCCTGGGTCTGAACAGTAAGATCAAATTTAAAAGTGCATTGCGTGGAATGTATTTTATTCCGAATATCCTTGGTGCACTGGTTGTCGGCTACATTTTCAACTACTTCTTCACTTACATCCTTCCATCTTTTATCCAGATGGCCGGTGGTAAAGGAACCAGTATGCTGGCAAGCACGAAATGGGCATGGGTTGCCATCGTCATTGTCTGTGCATGGCAGTCCATTGCCATGAACACGATCATCTACATATCCGGTCTTCAGACTGTACCGGAAGATGTATATGAAGCAGGCTCCATCGACGGAGCAACCGGATGGACGAAGTTCAAAAGCCTGACTTTTCCGCTGATCATGCCTTTCTTCACGATCAACATGGTACTGTGTATGAAGAACTTCCTCATGGTATTTGATCAGATTATGGCATTAACTAAAGGCGGTCCTGCACAGAGCACAGAATCTATCTCGTATTTAATTTACAACAATGGTATGTCCGGTGGACAGTTTGGTTTCCAGAGTGCGAATGCAGTTGTATTCTTTATTGTTATTGTTGTAATCTCGGTATTGCAGATGAACTTTTTAGGTAAGAAGGAGGAGCAGTTATGAGAACTATAAAAGTAAAAGAACGTGTAAACTGGCCGGTTACGATTCTCTTGATTCTTGGTCTGATTACAGTTGCATTTCCGTTATATATGACCGTTGTCATTGCCTTCAAACAGCCGAGTGAAATGACAAACAGTATCTCCGGCATTCTGTCCCTCCCGAAAACATGGAGTCTGGCAAACTTTGCCGAGGCGATGCGGGTAACTGATTTCTGGCGTTCCCTTGGAAACAGTATTATGATTACCGTAATTACCGTTGTACTTTCTGTTTTAATCCATTCATTGATCGGATACGCAATCGGACGGAATAAAGCACACAATAAATTCTATAAAATTTCTTACCTGTATATTGTCAGTGGTATGTTCGTTCCGTTTGCAATTCTGATGATGCCACTTGTAAAGCAGACTGCACAGATGGGAATTGCAAATATTGTCGGTGTAATCCTATGCTACATTGTTTTTTATATGCCAATGAACGTGCTACTCTATTCCGGATACCTGACCAATATCCCGATTGCGCTGGAGGAAGCAGCCAGAGTGGATGGCGCCAGCACATGGAGAACATACTGGAGTATCATTTTCCCGATTATGAAACCGATGCATGCTACGGTTGCTGTATTGACCGCACTTGGAACCTGGAATGATGTCATGACACCACTAGTCATCATGGGCGGAAGCGGACTTAATACTCTGCCGCTGGCACAGCTGACGTTCCAGACACAATTCGGAACGAACTACAATCTGGCATTTGCATCATACTTGCTGGCTCTGCTGCCAATTCTGATATTCTACATCATCTGTCAGAAACAGATACTAAACGGTGTCGTGAACGGTGCAGTAAAATAACTAACAAGACGAACAATCGTAACATGTACAACTGTGCCCGTTACGATTGTTCATGACTTTCATACATTTAAAATTTTAGGAGAATTTCACAATGAGTATTCTTTACAACAAGGATTTACAGACATTTACATTGCATACTACAAATACGACTTATCAGATAAAGGTGGATTCTTATGGATTCCTGCTGCATCTTTATTACGGAAGGAAGACCGATGGCTGTATGGACTATCTGCTTACCTACGCTGACCGTGGTTTTTCCGGAAATGCTTATGATGTCGGAGCGCAACGTACGTATTCCATGGATGCACTGCCGCAGGAGTATTCCTGTCGGTTATCCGGAGACTTCCGCAGTCCTGCATTTGACCTCGTAAACGGAGACGGCACTTTCGGATGCGACCTTCGTTATAAAAGCCATGCTATCACTCCTGGAAAATATGTTCTTCAAGGACTCCCTGCTGTCTATGCGTCTGAACAAGAAGCAGAAACACTGGATATTCTGATGGAAGATGCTTACTCCGGGGTTCAGGTTCATCTGTTGTACGGCGTGTTACCACAATTCGATATCATCACAAGAAGTGTAAGAATTATCAACAATGGAACTTCCAATCTTGTGCTTCAGAAAGTCCAGTCTGCCTGCCTTGATTTCATGACAGGAGATTATGATCTGATCACATTTTACGGCCGCCATGCCATGGAACGTAACTTCCATCGCAAACCGGTCGGACATGGTTCTTATGTGATCGGCAGCCGCCGTGGAACTTCCAGCCATCAATATAATCCGATGATGATACTCGCGGAAAGTAATACAACTGAAAATTCCGGCGCATGCTATGCAATGTCCTTCGTATACAGCGGAGGTTTCAAGGGAGAAGCAGAAAAAGATCAATATAATCAGATTCGGATCCAGATGGGACTGCAGGATGAATGGTTCTCCTATCCTCTGATACCGGGCGAAGAATTCATAGCTCCGGAAGTCGTTCTGACATACAGTGCAGACGGTCTGGGCGAACTGTCCAGAAACCTGCACCGCTGCTACCGGACACATCTGTGCCGTGGAAAATATCGCGACTCCGTGAGACCAATCCTGGTAAACAGTTGGGAAGCATGCTATTTTGATTTTACAGGAGAAGACATTTACAGGTTAGCAGAACAGGCTGCTGATCTCGGCATCGAAATGCTGGTCATGGATGACGGCTGGTTTGGAAAACGTAATGACGACAACAGCGGACTTGGTGACTGGTATGTGAACGAGAAAAAACTTGGCGGTACGCTGGGTGAGTTGATTGAACGAATCAATGGACTTGGATTGAAGTTCGGTATCTGGATCGAACCGGAAATGGTCAACGAAGACAGCGACCTGTTCCGGACACACCCGGACTGGGCAATGCAGATTCCGGGACGGAAACCGGTACGAAGCAGAAACCAGCTTCTCCTCGATTTCTCACGCAAAGAAGTTGTAGATGCCGTATTCGAACAGATTTGCAATGTATTGGATGTCGGTAATATTGAATATGTAAAATGGGATATGAACCGAAGTATGGCAGATGTCTACTCTGCTCTCGCTGATAATCAAGGGCGGGTTATGTATGATTATGTTCTGGGACTGTATGATTTCCTTGAACGTATTGTTCAACGATATCCAAATATTCTGATTGAAGGCTGCAGCGGCGGTGGCGGACGTTTCGATGCCGGTATGCTCTATTACACTCCACAGATCTGGTGCAGTGATAATACTGACGCTGTAGATCGTGTCCGTATCCAGTACGGGACATCCTTCGGATACCCGGTATCCGCTGTCGGTTCCCACGTATCTGCCGTTCCGAACCACCAGACCGGGCGCAGCACTTCTCTCAAGACAAGAGGCGTCCTCGCAATGTCCGGAACATTTGGCTACGAACTAAATCTGGGCGCATTAAGTGCAGAAGAAAAGGAAGATATCCGCAATCAGGTGAAAGAATACCACAAATATGCCGAACTGATTCAGAAAGGCGATTATTACAGGCTGACAAATCCACTGGAAAGCAAAGTCGGTGCATGGGCATTCGTTTCCGAAGATAAATCCGAAGTTCTGGTGAATGCAGTTATGCTGGAGATCCATGGAAATATGACTCCGAGTTATGTGAAACCAGATGGTCTGGAACGCGGTAAAATGTACCGGGATGAGGCTACAGGAAAAATATATCCCGCAGATGCACTGATGGAGATCGGACTGCCGCTTCCTATAGAATTCGGGGAATATCAGGCTTATCAAATCCATCTTGTGAGAAAATAAAAGCAAAGGGGACATTATGACCACAAAAACAAAACGTCAAAAAGACGCAGTAAAGAAAACTTCTATATTTGAAAAACGACTGGAACGTCATCACGATGAACTCCGCTGGCTCTACATGGAACTATACCAAAATGAGGATATGTTTGCAGAGCTCTGTAATCAGATGTTCTCCTATTACAGTGAACGTGCTTCCTATTTGAAGGCACTGGATCATACACGTGAACAGAATCCCGACTGGTTCCGCAGCAAAGGTACTGTTGGAATGATGCTGTATATTGATCAGTTTGCCGGCAACCTGAACGGTGTAAAACAGAAGCTCTCCTATCTGGAATCCTGTAACGTAAACTACATCCATCTGATGCCGTTTCTGGATTCTCCGAAAGGTCGTTCTGACGGCGGATATGCCGTTGCAAACTTTCGCAAAGTAAAGCCGGAACTCGGAACAATGGAGGATCTCTGCGATCTGGCAAAAGAATGCCACAAACGGAATATGAGCCTTTGCATGGATTTTGTCATGAATCACACTTCTGAAGATCATGAATGGGCAGTACGGGCACGCCAGGGCGATGGAGAATACATGAGTCGTTATTTCTTCTATGATAACTACGATATTCCGGCACAGTATGAGACAACCATCCCTCAGGTATTCCCGACAACTGCACCTGGAAATTTCACATGGCTGGAAGACGCCGGTCATCACGTTATGACAACATTTTACCCATATCAGTGGGATTTGAATTACCGTAATCCGCGCGTATTCAATGAAATGATGTACAACTTTCTCTATCTCGCCAATCAGGGAATGGATATTATCCGGATTGATGCGGTACCATATATCTGGAAAGAACTCGGAACAAAATGTCGCAATCTTCCACAGGTACACACCATCGTTCGCCTAATGCGTATCATCAGTGAAATTGTATGTCCGAGCGTTGTTCTCCTTGGTGAAGTCGTTATGGAACCGGAAAAAGTGGTTCCATATTTTGGAACAGTAGAAAAACCGGAATGTCACATGTTGTACAACGTTACAACAATGGCTACTACATGGAATTGTGTTGCAACACGTGATGTCCGCCTGCTCAAACAGCAAATGGATATTGTAAGCGCTCTTCCAAAGCAATATACATTCCTAAATTATCTGCGCTGCCACGATGATATTGGCTGGGGGCTGGATTTCGACACCTTAAAATGTTGGGGCATGGAAGAAGTTCCGCACAAGAAATACCTGAATGATTTCTTCACCGGAAAGGCTCCTGGAAGTGTCAGCCGCGGCGAGTTATATAATGAAGATTTCGTAAGTGGAGATGCCCGTTTCTGCGGCACAACTGCCTCCATGTGCGGAATTGAAAGTGCCGGGTTCGAAGGAAATAGCGAAAAGATGGATGCCGCCATACGCAAAGATATTATGCTCCACGCGTATATGTTCACACAATCCGGAATCCCCATGCTCTACAGCGGCGACGAAATCGGTCAGGTCAATGACTACACTTACAAAGAGGATCCTGAAAAATGTGTTGACTCCCGCTACATTCACCGCGGAAAATTCAACTGGGATCTTGTGAAAAACTGCAAAAAAGAAACAACAGTACAAGGCAGATTATTCTCTGCTCTTAGTCTCCTGGAACAAATCCGTGGACAGGAAGATGTCTTTGACGCTGATTCGGATACCTTCACATTGGATACCGGAAACAATTCTGTTCTGTGCATTGTCCGTCAAAAAGGATCGCAAGAATTGGTTGCTCTGTTTAACTTTAGCGAGCATCCACAAACCGCTTGGTTGAATACAGACGGAACCTATCGTGATCTGGTAAGCGGAAATCGATTGGAACTGCAATGTGTGACACTCCCCGGAAATGGATTTGTCTGGGCAAAACGTCTTGCCTGATCGATGCCTCCGGGCTTACGATTGCACCGGGACTGATCGATACGCATATTCATTTCCGTGACCCGGGATTTACTTATAAGGAAGACCTGCATACCGGTTCTCTTGCTGCTGCAAAAGGCGGGGTGACAACCGTTATCTGTATGGCAAATACTTCACCAACAGTAGACAGTGTCCCTGTTCTGGAAGATATCCTGACTCGCGCAAAAGGCGAAGGTATTCGAATCTTTCAGGCATCTGCGATCTCTCACTCTCTGAACGGAGAGACCATGACAGATATGGATGCATTTGGTATCTACGGATCTCCGTCTATCGCAGAGGAATCTCTCGTTGCACGAGATTGTATGCTCGCCCTAAGCTCCGGTGCAGATGTCGTGATCTTTGACCCGGATGCGTGCTGGACACCAACGGAATACGCATCCAAATCCTGCAATACTCCGTTCACCGGACAGGAACTTTACGGGAAAGTGAAGTATACTGTGTGCCGTGGATGTGTTGTATATCAGGATTAAAAAGGGGTCAGCCCCCTATTTGTTCCTTTTGCTTTTACAGTTTCTCAACTACAACCTTGCACCGTTTTTTATAAAATGCAATTCCATATGCCAAAATATCATTCCGTCCCTCTTCACGGAACTCCTGATCATACCTGCGGTCTTTAATCTGTTCAAGTGCTCTTTCACATGCCTTATCCAGGTCACCAAAAGAGCGGGCATATTTCAGCTCCATGATAATTCCAGCATCCGGGTTCTTAGGTTTTACAAGGATAGCAGCAAATCCATCTTCTGACTCCTTATTTGATTTTACTGCCCAGCTTGAACAATTTTTCAAGATACCAATCAAAATGCCATGATAAAAGATTTCTTTTTCCTCATTTCTTGCCTTTGTATCCATAACACTGATTGTTTCTCCGAGAAACATCGTCAGTTCCTGCTGGATATCTTCTACTCTGCCTTCCAGAAATCCACGATTGATTTTCTCTGTAGATGCCTGGTCATCCGCAACGATCCGGTCAACCCAGTCCCGGATTTGGAGAACGAAAACCTCCCTGACTTCTTTATTCGGAATCACCAGTTTATATACTCCATTCTCCGATTCTCCAAACCGTGTAAGATAACCGGTTGTAAACAGCACACTCCACAGATTTTCAACACTGTTATCAATCTCATCATAAGTCAGATCCAGTCGGATTCTCTTTTCAACAGCATTTCCGCTGATTAACTGTTCGACCTCGTCCTTCGTGGTCGTATCCGCTTTGTCAATAAAGCGTTTCACAAGATCATTCCCACTGCTGTTAATCCAATATGCCTTTGGTTTCGCTTTTGGGTTGCTCATAAGGTCATCCATATAATTAATCACATCCCACGGACAGTAAATATCCGCATTTCCAAAATGATATCCATCATACCATTCTTTTACTTCCAAGAAATGATCCTGCTGATTATAATCTGACAGAATCTTCTTTACGTCTTCGTTCGTAAATCCAAATTCTTCATCATACCGGATATCATCTGCTGAATAGACTTTGAAATTATTCAGGCCTGTAAAGATACTTTCCTTTGACACGCGAAGACAGCCTGTCAGTACCGCAAACATCAGAAAATCATTCGTCTTAAGGACTTCCCCAAACACTCCTCGGATCAACGACACCATTTTCTTATAATATCCATGTTGAAATGCCTTATCAAGCGGCACATCATACTCATCAATCAGAAAAATAACTTTTTGCCCATAATGTTTATATAAAAGCTCTGATATTTTTTTCAATGAAAGCTTGAGCTTTGCTGCAAGTACGGAATCCTTTTCTTCTTGAAGCGAAAGCAGTTCATGATACATATTCTTTTCATCATTATCCAATCTTTCACTATTTAACAAAAATTTGAACCGTCTGGTCTCATTAATGATCAACTCACACAGGTAAGCTCTCGCCTCTTCAAACGTAAGCCCCTCTACTCCTTTTAGAGACAGAAACACGACCGGATATTTTCCCATATATTCTTCGCACAGTTCCTGGTTCTTTGAAATATAAAGCCCTTCAAACAAAGCTTTGTCTGTTCCAATCTCAAAAAAGCTCTTAAGCATACTCATATTTAAAGTTTTTCCAAATCGGCGTGGTCTGGTGAAAAGGTTCACCTCACTCCAATTGGTCAGAAGATGCTCAATGAGTTTTGTCTTATCTACATAATAAAACTGATTTTCTCGAATCTTCTTGAAATCATCAAAACCAACTGGTAGTTTTTTCAAGTTTTCCATACCTATGCTCTCCCTTCCTACTTTACCATGTTTCTCATATAAAAATAGTTTCATGATTTCATTGCTATATTATAACAAAGATACCATGAAACTACTTTTGTCTCAAGCAGATCTATTCTCACCTTTGACAGTTGATTTAACTATTTTATTCAACTATTGTACATCCTCATAATTATATTCCTTATTTTTTGTTTCAAAATGTGTCCTTAATATATCAGAAAAACTTACTTTTTAAACTGTTCAATACACTGTTCTATCTCTGGATAAAGTTTATAATTCTTACAACCATAGTTTTGCATTACTCTATTAATTCGTTCACGGTCCGCTTTACTATGATATGAAATATGCCACTCTGCCCCTGAATTATCATAAGGTATTTGGGGATCATGCTCCAAAAATGCTTCTACTGGCGTAAGAACTCCCAAATGCATTCGTTTATTCAACATACGCAAATATTCCCGTCGTATTTTTTTATTTCTCTCTTCCTGTTCTTCCCTGAAACGTCTTCCCACACCAGCTATTTCCAACCGTAACTGTACATCTCTTTCCACATGTTGATATGGATCTTCAACATACGGTTTAATCATCTCATCTAAAAGTTCATATTCTGGAAAACTAATTGATTTCCTTTTCATAACACGTTCCCTGTGGCTGAAAGCATATTGCATATTGATATTCATAATTCCATCATGATCCAGACAATCCAAATACTCTTTTTCCACTTCTTCCAAAAACATCTCCGGATCTTCTGAAATTCCTTGTGTTTCATATACCAAATGTTTTATATATCCTAAATCTGCATCTCCAAACCCCAACCCCAGGACATAAATTTTTTTAATATTTTCTATTCTAACTCCATGTAATCCACAAAACATTTGCAGCTTCATATAATTATCTTCTATATGCTTATCAGAATTATATAAAAATTCTTCTATATAATACAATCCTTCCATTCGAGGTTTATTTTTAAACAATCTTAATGGTTCGTATGGATACTCTGGATGTGTTGCATGCCCTACAATAATAGAATCTTTATCCTTTGCTTCACCATGAATATGAAATTCATTCACAGCCTTCACATCAAAACGCTTTAGCAAAGTTTCCGTGTAATTAAAATTCACAAATAATACATTATCCCCAAATGCATACTTCGAAATTTCCTCACTAATATCAATTGTTGCCACCCAATCCCGAAACATTTCCTTTAATATTTTTTGAGCATTTTCTGCGCACCTTTTAATATTTTTCACTCCATCTCTTCCAAAGAAATAATTAATTTGCTGATCGTCTACTTTATCCATGGCTGTTTCAAAATTCCACCAAAATGTATGATTCAATTTCTGTGGTTTAAATGGGTCTCCATAAAACAATTCAACATCTGAATATGTAATAATATTGCCCTTCAAATCGACCGCAGGTGTTCCATCATCATTATATTTTGTATATTTCTTTAAATGAAGACGCTCCAGCATCTCCCCCAGATGTGCTTCATAATATCTTTCAAATGATTGATAGCTTGTATCTAAATTCTGCCAGATATCAAATCCATTTCCGATTAATATTAAAGTATCTACCGCTGTTCTTTGTTCTATTGGTACATACTTCGATTCAAATAAGTCTTTATCAAACAACATAGTTTCTGCTATTCCTCCGATTCCATACAATATATATGTTATATTATCACATTTCTCGACATATTTACGCTATATATTGATTGGACTAATATAAATCCACCGACAATTTTCGACATTTTTCGACTCTTGAACATACTGTTCTCATTCCTCATAAATAATGCAAACATACTTCTGATAAATTGATTACTACCTTGCAGTTTCCCATTAATTTCCCGCCTGGAGAAAGAAGATTTTCTTCCATCTATTCCACAGTTAGA
>DAVZKO010000083.1:0-12505 GCA_052272205.1 Schaedlerella sp.
ATGCAAGACCTTGTTCTTTGTGTGCAAAGCTTAGAAAAGGTGCGATGTATAAGCGATTGGGTGAGCTTGGGATTAACAAGATCGCATATGCACATAACAAGGATGACTTTATCGAAACGGCACTTATGTCTCTTATATATGAGGGCAGATTTTATGCGTTCCCTCCGGTGACAGTGTTGCCCGAGGCAGGGGTGATGGTAATACGGCCAATGATGTATGTTCCGGAACGAGGCGCTGCGAATTTTGTTACTGCTCAGGGAATTAAGATCGTGAAAAATATGTGTCCGGTTGATGGCTCAACAAAAAGAGAATATGCCAAGCAGCTCATGGAGCAGATTAACAGAGATACACCCGGAGCGAAGGAGAGAATCATGCATGCAATTGTAAATGGAAAATTTTCCGATTGGCCATCGGTACATTCAAGATAAAGAGAGAGAGGAGCTGGTTGCACTGGGAAAATAGGAAAACAGCAGCTTATTACAGATATTCGACTAGTATTTATTAGTGGCTCATTTGGCAGAAGAGCGGAACTGTTTTGGTGTCATATGATAATATTTCTTAAAACATTTATAAAAATGAGTGGTATTTGTAAAATGTAACTCTTCCATAATTTCGGAAATGGAAGCGGTTGACTCTAGTAGTAGAGCGGCCGCTTTTTTCATACAAAAAGTCTGCCCATAATCAAAGAGACAGGAGTTGGTATATTTCTTAACGATGGAATTCAGGTAATTTCCACTGTAATTTAATCGTTGCTCAAGCTCAGAGCGTGTGATTCGTCCATCCGTATCTTCCAATAGATGACTGATATGTGTAAACAACAAGAAGTCTGTGTCTGCCTCTATGTGAACAGGAGTAAAGTGAAAATGTATTAGCTGTCTGTGTGTCAAAGAATTACCGGAAGAAGAGACAGTACTTGTTGAGGATAATACAAAACCGGCAGATGATAAGATTAGTTTTGGATTTTGCCGATACTGTGACTGTTTTGATGGAAGTGCACTTGCAGTGGTGCGATGGAATGATAAAAGTTCAAAAGAACCGGCAGTGCTTCGAGTGTGGACGGAGGATGGATGCGAAGTGATGGTTGAGGTATAAAATTTAACACGGGAGCAGATAGAGGAGAATTTCAGCAGAAAGTCTTATAATTACTGCGGTTTAGACTAATAAGTAACAATATCCTGATATAAATATTAGGGAGAGGAAACAACGGGTTGCTTTTCCACGAAACATTTTTCTGTTAAGATATCGATAATGGAGGTGGATGCGATGGAAACAAAGGATGTTATTTTTGAACTTCGTACGAAAAATGGATTATCCCAGGATGACTTGGCCGAGAAAATTATGGTTACGAGACAGGCAGTATCCCGTTGGGAAAATGGAGAAACAGTTCCCAATACAGAGACATTAAAACTCCTATCAAAGGAATTTGATGTTTCGATTAATACACTTTTAGGTGCACCGAGACAGCTTATTTGCCAGTGCTGCGGAATGCCGATAGAAGATGATGCGATTATAGGACGCGACAGTGACGGGACATTGAATGAAGAATATTGTAAATGGTGTTATGCTGACGGAACGTACACTTACAGTAATATGGATGATTTGATCGACGTCTGTGTCAAACATATGGTAAATGAAACTTTTACGGAGAAACAGGCACGTGCTTATATGAAGGAGCTTCTTCCTAAATTGGATTATTGGAAAAGATATGATGAACTTAGTGATAATGGACAATTTGAAGCGTTTAAGAAACAGTTGATGAAGGAAATCAACGAGTTGCATATAGAGGGCTTGCCTAAAGTTGAGAAATTGAATGCACTTGTTGGAAAATATGTGAATCTTGAATATGTATTGCCAAATGGAAGAAGTGTCAAATTTTTAGATGATGAGACGACTTATTTGGGCAATCAACTGGAATCGGAATTTGGCGGGGACCGGTGTTTTGGAGTCCTTGCAAATATGGATTTTATTATGGTTTGTACGTATGATGCAGGTGGGGAAAATCCGGAATTGGTTCTTTATAAAAAGAGGTGAAAACAGTAGTCGCTGCATAGAAAAATTGATAGTTTTGTAGATGGCGTAGAAGTTATTTAAAAGATAGATTAACTAGTGGAGTCGTGATATACTTGACATGTGTTATATCACGGCTCTTTTTTGAGCTGTGTAAGAATCTTCGAAAAGAGATGAGATAAAAAAGAGGGCATTATTGAGAGGTTAAAAAAGATACAAGGAGTTATACAACAATGATAAAAATCCTATTCATCTGCCACGGCAACATCTGCCGTTCCACCATGGCAGAATACGTTATGAAAGATTTAGTATCCAAATCCGGCTTAGCGGATTCATTCTATATTGATTCCGCAGCCACCAGCCGGGAGGAAATCGGCAATCCGGTTCATCATGGAACACGCCGGAAGCTACAGAAGATGGGAATCCCATGCGGAGACCATCGTGCACGTCAGATGAGAAAAGCTGACTATGAAGAATTTGATTACATTATCGGCATGGACCGGGAAAATCGTAGAAATATGATGCGGATTCTGGGAGATGACCCGGAGCATAAAGTACAATTGCTTTTAGATTTTACAGATTCACCGCGCAGCATTGCGGATCCATGGTATACAGGCAATTTTGATCTTACCTTTGACGATGTGAAGGAAGGTTGTGAAGCATTTTTGCAATATATCACAGAACATGATATGATGTAATATACGTTAGCGAGCGGGAACAGACAGGGCGATTCATTGTGAGTGTGAACAGACCAAAATGAAAGCCTGCTCAGTGTAAGTGCTAACGGCAAACAAACGAAAACAAGAGGATATTACATGAACGTTTTAAATATTGAACATGTCAGTAAGTTATATGGGGAGAAAACCATTTTTGATGATATTTCTTACGGAATCCATGAGGGCGATAAGATTGGGATTATCGGAATCAATGGAACGGGTAAGACAACATTATTGAAGATTATTGCCGGTTTGGAAGAACCGGATGAGGGACAGGTGATTCGTCAGAATGGGTTGCGTGTCACATATCTTCCACAGAATCCGGAATTCCCGGATGGAGCTACGGTATTATCTTATGTGGCAGATGGAAAATTAAGTCAAGACTGGGCGACAGAGAGTGAAGCTAAGACAGTGCTGAACAATCTGGGGATTACAGAACATGATGCTTTGATCGAACATTTATCGGGAGGTCAGAAGAAACGTGTCGCACTGGCCAGAACTTTGGTGAATCCGGCGGATGTATTGATTCTGGACGAGCCGACCAACCACATTGACAATGAGATGGCAGCCTGGTTGGAAGATTATCTGAATCGATTCCGCGGTGTCGTGATTATGGTAACGCATGACCGCTATTTCCTGGATCGAGTGACGAACAAGATTTTGGAAATCAGTCATGGCAAATTATATTCTTATGTGGCTAATTATTCGAAGTTTTTGGAGATGAAAGCACAGCGTGAGGAAATGGAATTGGCAACCGAGCGTAAACGACAGAGCGTTCTTCGTATGGAATTGGAGTGGGCGAAGCGAGGATGTCGTGCGCGTTCTACAAAGCAGCGTGCCAGACTGGAGCGTCTGGAAGCGTTAAAAGCCGGGAAAGCACCGGTGAGTGACCAGAATGTGGAGTTAGATTCCATCGGAACACGTATGGGTAAGAAGACGATTGAATTACACCATATCAGCAAGAGTTATGGCGAGAAGAAGGTGATTGATGATTTCGACTATATTGTATTAAAGAATCAGAGGTTAGGAATCATTGGACCGAATGGATGCGGTAAATCAACATTGATGAAGATCATTACCGGAGTGATTCAGCCGGATGCCGGAGAGGTGGAAATCGGAGATACCATCAAAATTGGTTATTTCGCACAGGAAGTAACGGATATGGACGGCAAACAGCGTGTGATTGATTATATCAAAGATGTGGCGGAGTATGTGCCGACAAAGGATGGCAGAATTACGGCATCGCAGATGTTGGAGCGATTCTTATTTGATGGGGCGATGCAGTATACACCGATTGAAAAGTTGTCCGGTGGGGAGAAACGAAGACTCTATTTATGTAAAGTGCTGATGGAGTCTCCGAATGTATTGATCCTGGACGAGCCGACTAATGATCTGGATATTCCGACTTTGACGATTTTGGAAGATTATCTGGATTCATTTTCAGGAATAATTATTACCGTGTCTCATGATCGATATTTTCTGGACAATGTAGTCGAGCGAATTTTTGCGTTTGAGGGAAATGGCAAATTAAAGCAGTATGAAGGTGCCTATACAGATTATCTGGAAGCACGTCAGAGGATGGGGCTTACAGATGGAGAGACATTTTCCGGGAGACGTTCTGTCGAAACTGCGAATACACCGGAAGAGAAGAAAGACAACGCGAAAGCTTGGAAACAGAAACAGCCTGCGAGATTGAAATTCAGTTTCAAAGAACAGCGGGAATATGATATGATAGACGATGAGATTGCTGCATTGGAGGAGAAGATTGAAAAATTAGATGCAGAAATTATGGAAAATGCGACGAATTCTGCGAAGTTATCGGAGCTGATGGAAGAAAAAACAGAGGCGGAAACACAGTTGGAAGAAAAGATGGATCGTTGGGTGTATCTAAATGATCTCGCAGAACAGATTGAAGCGCAAAAGAAATCGTGAATAGGATGAATAAGAAATTTACAGAACGAAAATTATGATACGCAACAAAATTACATATTTTGCGTGGATTACGCACGTTTCGTTTATTGATTTGAAAATGGGATGGAAGTATACTGATTACGATGAAAGACAGGAAACATTGTATCAAAATATTTCACATGGAGCAGAAATATGTGCTTGAGAAAAGTGATGATTATGGACGAGCGTGAATGAAAAGTTGCAAATAAAATCGCGATATAAGATGGAGGAAGAGGACAATGAAAAAACCTGTATTAGTAATCATGGCAGCTGGCATGGGCAGCAGATATGGTGGATTGAAACAGATTGACCCGGTAGATGCAGAAGGACATATTATTATGGACTTTTCTATTTATGATGCAAAGCGTGCCGGATTTGAGAAAGTGGTATTCATTATTAAGAAAGCAATCGAGAAAGAATTCAAAGCTGGAATCGGTGACAGAATCAGTCAGTATATGGATGTAGAATATGTATATCAGGAACTGGACACATTACCGGAAGGATTCGAGGTTCCGGAAGGGCGTGTCAAACCATTCGGTACCGGACATGCAATCTTAAGCTGTAAAGATGTGGTAGACGGACCATTTGCCGTAATCAATGCAGATGACTACTATGGAGTGCATGCATTCCAGGAGATTTATAATTATCTTACTGCAAATGAAGATGACAAGAAGTATCATTATGCAATGGTTGGCTATATTTTGTCCAACACATTGACAGAAAATGGTTATGTATCCAGAGGTGTCTGCGAGATGGATGAAGAAGCTTTCCTGACAGGCATCACCGAGCGTACACATATTGAACGCCGAGGTGAAGGGGTACAGTTTACAGAAGATGATGGTCAGACTTGGGAAGATATTGCTGCAGACAGCATCGTATCTATGAATATGTTTGGATTTACAGCAAGCATGTTAAAAGAGTTGGAAGCACGTTTCCCTGCATTTTTGGAAAAAGGGTTAGAAGAAAATCCAATGAAATGCGAATATTTCCTTCCATCCGTAGTAAGTGACCTGATTGAAGAAGAGAAAGCGGATGTTAAGGTGCTTCGCTCAGAAGACAGATGGTACGGAATTACATATAAAGAGGACAAAGAGGCGGTTGTTTCTGCAGTTCAGAATTTGAAAGAGAAAGGTGTGTATCCACAACATTTGTGGGAGGCATAAAAGTTTTTGAAATCGGACAGATTTCAAACGTAGGTAAGACGTTGAAGAAGAAAGGATGAGACGATTATGGCAATTTTAGTAGCAGGCGGAGCAGGATATATCGGAAGTCATACTTGTGTGGAACTTCTGAACAGAGGATTTGAAGTGGTCGTTATTGACAACTTGTACAATTCAAGTGAAGTTGCATTGGAGAGAGTACAGGAGATTACAGGTAAATCTTTGAAATTTTACGAAGGAGATGTTCTGAATCGCGAAGATCTTGAGCCGATTTTTGAAAATGAAAACATTGAGGCAGTCATCAATTTTGCCGGATTGAAAGCGGTTGGAGAATCTGTACAGAAACCATGGGAATATTATCACAACAATATTACAGGAACGTTGATTCTGACAGATGTTATGAGAAAACATGGCTGCAAGAATATCATTTTCAGTTCTTCTGCAACTGTATACGGAGACCCGGCTGAGATTCCGATTACAGAGAATTGTCCAAAAGGCGAGATTACAAACCCATACGGAAGAACAAAAGGAATGTTGGAGCAGATTCTGACGGATTTGTATGTCGGAGATCCGGAGTGGAATGTGATGTTGCTTCGTTATTTCAATCCAATCGGAGCACATGAATCCGGAAGGATTGGAGAGGACCCGAAAGGTATTCCGAACAACCTAGTGCCATATATTGCACAGGTTGCAGTCGGTAAACTGAAATGCCTCGGAGTATTTGGAGATGACTATGATACGCCGGATGGAACAGGAGTACGTGACTATATTCATGTAGTTGACCTTGCGGTTGGTCATGTGAAAGCAATTGAGAAAATGAAAGGACAGACGGGCGTTCATATCTACAACTTGGGAACAGGTGTTGGATACAGTGTTCTGGATGTTGTAAAAGCATACGAAAAAGCTTGCGGCAAGAAGATTCCGTATGAGATCAAACCGAGAAGAGCTGGCGATATTGCAACATGCTACTGTGATGCAACAAAGGCCAAAGAAGAGCTTGGCTGGGTGGCAGAACGAGGTATTGAAGAGATGTGTGCAGATTCATGGAGATGGCAGTCTCACAATCCAGACGGATACAGAACAGAAGCGTAATATAAATAGAATTTACAGGTGGCTATCAACGGAAGTTGGTAGCCATTTATATTTTGTATATTTTGAGAAAATCTTTTCGAGAAAGTGTTGACAAAAACGGGTAAAATTGCTATTATAAAAAAACAGAACGCACTCTGTTTTATAAATCAGCAAAACAAAGTAGTGTCTGGAAGAAAGTAGGAGATGCTATGAGAAGACAAGTATATTCTTTACTCGTTGATAATAATCCGGGTGTGTTAAGTAGAATCGCCGGATTATTCAGCCGACGTGGATACAGCATTGACAGTATCACAGCAGGTAGAACTGCAGACCCAAGATACACCAGAATTACAGTTGTGACATCAGGAGATGAACTGATTCTGGAGCAGATTGAGAAGCAGCTTCGTAAACTTGAAGATGTGAGAAGCATTAAGATGCTGCAAGATGATGACTCTGTTTATCGTGAATTGATGCTTGTGAAGATTCGGGCCAATTCAAAGCAGAGAAGTGATGTGGTTTCTATTGCGGATATCTTCCGTGCGAAGATTGTAGACGTAGAGCAGGATTCACTTATGATTGAGCTTACGGGTAATCAATCAAAATTGGAAGCATTTTTAAACCTTTTGGATGGGTATGAGATTCTGGAACTTGCAAGAACCGGAATTACCGGACTTTCAAGAGGAAGCAAAGATGTTACATATTTATAATCCTTATAAGATGAACCGATAAGGATAGAACAATTTTTATTTAGAAGCTAGAGGTGATACACCTTTAACTAGATACAAATCAGCCGGGAAACGTTCGGCATGAAAATTTAGGAGGAATGTCAAAATGGCAGCAAAAATTTATTATCAGGAAGACTGTAACCTTTCAATGTTAGAGGGAAAAACAATTGCAATTATCGGATATGGTAGCCAGGGACATGCACATGCATTGAACCTGAAAGATTCTGGATGCAATGTTATCATCGGTCTGTATGAAGGAAGCAAATCATGGAAGAGAGCTGAAGAACAGGGATTCGAAGTATACACAGCAGCAGAAGCAGCTAAGAAAGCTGATATTATCATGATTCTGATTAATGATGAGAAACAGGCTGCTCTTTATAAAAAAGATATCGCACCAAACCTGGAAGAAGGCAATATGTTAATGTTCGCTCACGGATTTAACATTCACTTCAATCAGATTGTACCACCAGCAAATGTTGATGTTACAATGATCGCACCTAAGGGACCAGGACATACAGTAAGAAGCGAGTATCAGGTAGGAAAAGGTGTTCCTTGTCTGGTTGCTGTTGAACAGGATGCAACAGGTAAAGCACTTGATCTGGCACTTGCATATGCAGCAGGAATCGGTGGAGCAAGAGCCGGAGTTCTTGAGACAACATTTAGAACAGAGACAGAGACAGACTTGTTCGGTGAGCAGGCAGTACTTTGCGGTGGTGTTTGTGCATTGATGCAGGCTGGTTTTGAGACACTGTGCGAAGCTGGATATGATCCAAGAAATGCTTACTTCGAGTGTATCCATGAGATGAAACTGATTGTTGATCTGATTTACCAGTCAGGATTCGAAGGAATGAGATACTCTATCTCTAACACAGCAGAGTATGGTGATTACATCACAGGACCAAAGATCATCACAGAAGATACAAAGAAAGCTATGAAGAAGATCCTTTCAGATATTCAGGATGGTACATTTGCAAAAGACTTCTTGCTTGATATGTCAGAAGCTGGCGGACAGGCTCACTTCAGAGCTATGAGAAAACTGGCTGCTGAGCATCCATCAGAGAAAGTCGGAGCTGAAATCAGAAAACTGTACAGCTGGAGCGATGAAGATAAACTGATCAACAACTAATCAGCGATTCTTCTAGAATAGAATAAGAAACATCAGGGGCACTGTTCCAAAGCCGATAAGGTTATGGAGCGGTGCCCCTTTGCTGTGAGCACTTAGCGAGGTGCTTTCGAGCTTAGTGCGAACGCACACCTTGACACTTGGTGAGGTCTTTTCGAACCTAGTATCAAGGTGTTACCTTGCCATGAGCACTTAGCGATGTTTCCTTAACAAAAAAGACATCCGCCATGACGGTAGCGGATGTCTGAAATCGTCTATTATTTATAATTAAGCAATACTGTTTACAGCTTTTGAAAGACGAGAGATCTTTCTTGCAACTGTATTTTTGTGGTATACACCTTTGCTTCCAGCCTTTGTGATCTCAACGATAGCAGCTTTGAGAGCTACTTTTGCAGCCTCAACGTCTTTCTGTGCAACTGCAGCGTCTACTTTCTTAATTGCAGTTTTAACTTTAGATTTGATTGCTTTGTTTCTTGCAGCTTTAGTTTCGTTAACTAAAATTCTTTTTTTAGCAGATTTAATGTTAGCCAATCTGAGCACCTCCAAATAATAATAAATTTTCAAATGTAATAATTATCTTAAGCGGATGATAAATCACCACTTTACTTGTTCACACTAGACTCGGACACGGACGTTCTAATGGAACATACTCGTTTATTTTATGCTAACTGGAAGAGCTTGTCAATACATAATTTGAAAAATAATGTAAAAAATAGAACTACAAAAGAAGAACTGCTTGCATTCGTAAACGGTGTTTTTGAGCAATTTGTTTGTGCAAACAGTTAGAAAAGGGAAGAGGAAGGATTGGCGATGGTGGAAAATTATAATGTGCGTACAGACCTTGCATTGGAAGAAAAGGAACGATTTGAATCCGATAAGGTGGAGATTCCGGGAGTGATATTGGAAGAAGAATATGAGGAAGAGCTGGAGATACAGATTACAAAGGTGAAAATTGAAACAGAAAACGGTGCAAAGGTCATGGGAAAACCGGTGGGAGAATATTTGACTATGGAAGCACCGAATATGTCGATATCAGACGAAGATTATCATCGGGAGATTTCAGAAAAGCTGGCAGAAAAAATATTGGAGATGATTGAATCTGACGAGAAACAGAAAATGTCAGAATGGTCGTTTCTTGTCGTGGGTCTGGGAAACCGACAGGTGACACCTGATGCACTGGGGCCATATGTGGTGGACAATTTGAATGTTACCAGACACATTGTAAAGGAATACGGGAAATATGCCATGGGTATGGAGCATACAGGGATTGTCAGTGCAATCGTGCCGGGTGTGATGGGACAGACCGGCATGGAAACGGTTGAAATAGTGAAAGGGGTGGTAGCGGAGACAAAACCGGATATCGTGATTGCGGTGGATGCACTGGCTGCACGCAATTCCAAGCGATTGAATCGGACAATTCAAATTGCGGATACAGGAATTCATCCGGGGTCCGGAGTGGGGAATCATCGTTGTGGACTGACTGCAGAGACACTGGGAGTGCCGGTAATTGGGATCGGAGTTCCTACCGTTGTGGATGCAGCAACCATTGTAAATGATACGATGGAAAATCTGATTCGCGCGCTGGAAACCTCAGATACATTAAAAAGTGTGGGAAATGTGATGCGAGGCTATAACAGTGCACAGAAGTATGAATTGGTCAAAGAACTGATTTCTCCGCATTTGAATGGGATGTTTGTTACGCCAAAAAATGAGGATGAACTGGTGAAACAAATTGGTTATACGATATCGGAAGCATTGAATTTCCTTTTTTCGGATTTGAATAATTAGAATGTTCTTTCATATATATAGATATAAAGGGCAAGTTCGGTTGTTACTTGACCAGTCTTAACATGATAGTAAGACAAAGTGGAAGGGACGTGGGTGCAGTGAAGATGCAAAAGTGGGCGACAAAACTGATAGGGATAGTGATGTTGGCAGTGGTATTTTCGGGCATCTGTGGGGAAACTGCATCCGGAATATCCATGTTGAAATATCAGTTTGACGAGATGTTGATCCAAAATGTAGAGACCATGTTTTTGCCTTCGATTGTATTTGCCAGAGAAGCATTGAGGGAGAATCTGACAGAACACTGGATGATTCAAAGAGTGATGGGATGGGTGCCGTTTGTTGGGTATGCCGCGGAAAAAGAACCATATGAGGCAGTGGTGGAAGATGAGGAAACCATTGCCAAGATATTAGAGAATCAGGCGAATGACGAGAATCACATTGATGAAAATGGAAATCTGGTAGGAGAGGCACAACCGGTGGAGGACATTGTACCGGCACAGGGGCAGCCCCTCCTTGACATGTCAATTGAAAAACTGCGAGATTTTGATTATTTACTCAGTAATTTTTATATCGTCGACAGTTCTACTATGATAGGACCGGAGCAGTTGAATGCAGATGCATTATTGAGCGAGAATATGAATATAGATCAGAGCACCGGCGGACCAAAGGTTTTGATTTTTCACACGCATTCTCAGGAAACTTTTGCGGATTCCATTCCCGGTGATGTGAACACCAGTATAGTCGGAGTGGGAGAATATTTGACACAATTGCTGAATGCAAAAGGAATCGAAACGATTCATGATACCGGTGTCTATGATATTATCAACGGAGAACTGGATAGAAGTAATGCTTATGAAAATGCGGAGGCTTCGGTTCGTCCGATTCTGGAAACCAATCCTTCGATTGAGGTGGCAATTGATTTGCATCGGGATGGCGTGGCAGAAGGAACACATCTGGTGACAGAAGTTGGTGGCAAGCAGACTGCGAAGATCATGTTCTTTAATGGGCTGAGCCGGACAAGGACGAATGGAGATATTGAGTATTTATATAATCCATACATACAGGATAATCTGGCTTTTTCACTCCAGATGCAGCTTGCATGTGAGAGAATGTATCCGGGATTTGCTCGTCACATTTATTTGAGGGGGTATCGATACAATCTGCATTTGCTTCCAAAGTCACTGTTAATAGAAGCGGGGGCGCAGACCAATACGGCAGAAGAAATGCGAAATGCGATGGAGGTCCTTGCGGAGACGTTACATGAAGTATTGGTAAAATAAATCCTTAAATTGAAGGGGAGAACAAAAAAGAGTGGCGGTATTTATATGGTGGTACACAATGAAAAATAACAAAAAGAACGTATGTTCGCAAAACTGGAAAAATATATTGAAAAGTAATTGGGATTCGTGCTAAGATAGTGTAGCATGCCATGAGGCAGTCTGTGTCTGATGGAAAGAAGTTTGTTGTCCGTGGGACGGCAGATGAGACAGTTGGATTGGATTGAGGTTAGAGGATAGGAAGAGAGATTCCAAAAAGATACAGAAAGCGAGAGAAGGAGAGAGAATATGGCGAATAAAAATACATATGATGCAGATAGTATTGCGGTATTGGAAGGACTGGAAGCGGTTCGTAAGAGACCGGGTATGTATATAGGTAGTGTGTCTACAAAGGGATTGAATCATTTGATCTATGAGATTGTGGATAATGCAGTGGATGAGCATCTTGCCGGATACTGTTCTGAGATTCATGTGACATTGGAAAAAGATGGTTCTGCAACGGTGGAAGACAATGGTCGAGGTGTGCCGGTGGGAATGCATCAGAAAGGAATCTCAGCAGCAAGGTTGGTATATACAACGCTGCATGCCGGTGGTAAGTTTGATGATTCTGCATATAAGACCAGTGGAGGACTCCATGGAGTGGGTTCTTCGGTTGTGAATGCCCTGTCTACCCATATGGATGTATGGA
>DAVZKO010000084.1:0-1967 GCA_052272205.1 Schaedlerella sp.
ACAGCTTATTAAAGTGCGCCATTTATTGGCTGTCCTCTACTTTCTTTCACAGTAAACTCCTCTAATTTCATCTCTATTTTATCACTCATGTTGCTATTTTCCAATGTCCTTTGAACAGCAACAATGCCTGTCATGTACTGTGGGCATGTAATCCCCACAGTACACCAACAGGCTTGACAGTACACTCTTATCTCTGTCCCTTATCATAAGGGATTCCTTCCGCTTTCGGTGCTCTGGAATTCTTCGAAGAAATTGCCAGAACAAGAAGGAAAATAATATATGGAAGCATCTTATAAAATGTTCCCGGAATATTTAAAGATGCCAACAGATCAAATCCGGAATATACATTTGATAATGCTCTGAACAGACCGAATAAAATTGCTGCCAGTGCAATAAAGTTCGGTTTCCACTGTCCGAAAATCATAACTGCAAGATTTTCAACTTTGTCATTTTGTCTTTTCCTCCATCATTTGTTCTCATTTCATTCTCGAAACATTATCTTCAATTATAATATGGAAACACACTTTTGTGAAACCTTTTTTTCACATTTCCATTAAAATCTAGCTGTCTGTATTTCCTTTCGTAAGATCCACAGACAAAGTAGATTGGGAATTACCATGATTACATTAAAAAAATCTGACAATTCCCATACCATTTCCAAGGACATGACGCATCCGAAGTATCCTGCCAGCAAATATAACACCTGATAAATACGCTTTCCTTTTCCCAAATAGTTTACCGCACAAAGGCCATAATAATTCCAGCCAAGTATCGTTGCAAATGCAAACAGAACCAAGGACAACGACAGTATTTCCTTGCCCGCAAACGGAAGCTGTGCAAAAGCCAGAAAGCAAAGTTTATCCGACTGTCCGTTTTCTATATAATACATATACAGTTCCGGACTACGCACCATGCCACTCACAATTGTAATCCCTGTCACTGCACACATCACCACCGTATCCCAGAATGGTCCCGTCATCGATATCAATGCCTGCCATTCTTCATTTTTAACCTGCGAAGATGCCGCTGCCATCGGAATCGAACCGAGTCCGGCCTCATTTGTAAATAAACCGCGCACGATTCCAATCTGCATGCTCTCCATTCTGCTTTTGTACAATACATGCATCCCAATCCCGCCTATCACTCCGCCGACCGCCTGCTTCCATCCAAGTGCCGCAGATAAAATCCATACAAGAGTTTCCACTAAATACGCACGATTCATCCACAATAAGGTAAGACATCCTCCCATATAACAGAGACTCATAAATGGGACAAGCAAGGTACATACTCTACTGATGCCATGTTTGCCACCTAAAATGACCATACCGGTCAAACATACCAGTATCATTCCAATCAGTTCCTGCGGAACAGCCATCTGTTCCGTCACTGCTGTACTGATTGCCCGCGCCTGAACACTGCACCCCATACCAAAAGAGACCAGTATTGCAGCAATCGAAAAGAGAATCGCAACATTTTTCTGCTTTAACCGATATTCCATCACATACATTGGACCACCTATGTACTCTCCGTCTGATATGCAAATCCGATATTTTAATGAAAGATAACATTCTGCATAACAAGTGGCAATCCCCAATACTCCCGTAAGCCAACACCAGAATACTGCTCCCGGACCACCGATTGCAATCGCTGTGGATATTCCAATGACATTTCCGGTTCCAATCGTCGCCGCCAGTGCCGTTGCGACTGTTGAAAATGCACTGCGTCCGTCCTTGTCTTTTCCAATACTTAATCGGATTCCCCTTGAAATCTTTCTTTGAATTCCCCGCAATCGTATCGTAAAGTAGATATGCGTCCCAAAAAGTGTCAGTAAAAGAGGGCCTTTGGTAAATGTCTCCCGGATTTGATCCAAGATAAAAATCAGTTTTTCCATACAATACCTGTTTTGACGGATTTTCTTTAATATATGTATTGGAAAAACAAAGTAACACCTCGGCACTAAGTTCGTA
>DAVZKO010000084.1:2067-12196 GCA_052272205.1 Schaedlerella sp.
AAGACCTCACTAAGTGCCGAGGTGTGGGTTCACACTAGGCTCGAAAAAACCTCGCTAAGTGTTCTTTGCAGGTAACACCATCGGACACTAAGTTCGTAAAGACCTCACTAAGTGCCGAGGTGTGGGTTCACACTAGGCTCGAAAAAACCTCGCCAAGTGTTCACACCAAAAAGAGACCCACTTTTGTGAGTCTCTTCCTTCCATGCACGATTTATTTAAGATGCCTGTTCTGTTGTATTCTCGAACTGTGAATTGTACAGATCCGCATAGAATCCATTTTTTGCAAGCAGCTCTTCATGATTGCCCTGTTCTACGATATCTCCGTCTTTCATAACCAGAATCAGATCTGCATCACGGATTGTTGAAAGTCGATGTGCAATCACAAAACTTGTTCTGCCCTTCATCAGGGTATCCATTGCTTTTTGAATCTGAATCTCTGTTCTTGTATCTACAGAACTTGTTGCCTCATCCAGAATTAAGATCTTCGGATCTGCAAGAATGGCTCTTGCGATGGTGAGAAGCTGTTTCTGTCCCTGAGAAACGTTGCTTGCCTCTTCATTCAGTTCCATGTTATATCCACCCGGCAATGTCTGAACAAAGCGATGAACTCTGGCAGCTTTTGCTGCTTCGATCACTTCCTCGTCTGTCGCATCTAATTTACCATATTTGATATTATCTTTGATACTTCCATGGAACAACCATGTATCCTGAAGAACCATACCAAACATCTGGCGAAGTTCACTTCGATTGAAATCTTTTACATTATGTCCGTCGATCAGAATTGCTCCGCTATTCACATCATAGAAACGCATCAACAATTTGATCATCGTTGTCTTACCTGCACCGGTCGGTCCTACAATCGCGATCTTCTGTCCTTCTTTCACATCAACCGAAAAGTCATTGATGATGATTTTATCCGGATTATATCCAAAATGTACATGATCAAACGTAACATTTCCTTCCAAACCTTCTACCGATACCGCATTTGGAACCGTCTGGTCTTCTTCCTCTTCTTCAAGGAATTCAAACACGCGCTCGGAAGCGGCCGCTGTAGACTGCATCATATTTGCAACCTGTGCAAGCTGCTGAATCGGCTGTGTAAAATTTCTCACGTACTGTGTGAAAGACTGGATATCTCCTACTTCAATGGTCTGTTTTGCCGCTAAGATTCCTCCAAGGATAACAACGCCCACATATCCTAAGTTTCCTACAAACTGCATAATTGGCATCATCATGCCGGAAAAGAACTGTGATTTCCAGGCGGAATCATAGAGTTTATCGTTTGTCTTTTCGAATTCTTCAATTACATCTGCTTCTTTATTAAATGCTTTTACAATATTGTGTCCGGAATATACTTCCTCCACCTGTCCATTTACATTTCCCAGATATTCCTGCTGTCCTTTGAAATATTTCTGAGAATGTTTCATAACGAAGGAGATCATGGCAAGCGAAATCGGAAGAATCAAAAGTGCCACAACCGTCATAAGAGGACTGATTGAGAGCATCATCACAAGCACACCAATGATCGTTGTCGTAGAAGTAATGATCTGTGTCGCGCTCTGGTTCAAACTCTGTCCCAATGTGTCCACATCATTGGTAACACGTGAGAGCACTTCTCCGTGGGTTCTGGTATCGAAATAGTTCATCGGCATGCGATTGATTTTCTGAGATATCTCTTTTCGCAAACGATAAGTCGTCTTCTGGGAAATCCCCGTCATCAAAAATCCTTGTACCAGCGAGCACACTGCACTTGTCACATACAGTGCCAATGCTGTCAGAAGAATCGTTGCTATCTTATCAAAATCCATCCCGCTTCCGCCGGAAACTTTACTTACCAACCCATTAAAAATCTCTGTTGTTGCTTCACCTAATATCTTAGGTCCTAATATATTGAATACGGTTCCTCCAATGGCAAAGATTACAACAAACAGCACTTGAATTTTAAACGCACTCATGTAACGAATCAGTTTTTTCATTGTTCCTTTGAAGTCTTTTGCTTTTTCTGTACTGTGCATCCCGCGTCCCGCAGGTCCACGTCTTGGTCCACGACTATTACTCATTGCTGTTCTCCTCCTTTCCCATTGTCTGTTCATTTGTTTCCTGCATACCTGCTTTTAATTCTGCTTCAGATAACTGGGAAGCCGCGATCTGCTGATATACTTCACAATTTTTCAAAAGTTCCTGATGTGTACCGATTCCGGCAATCTTACCGTCATCTAATACGATAATCTGCTCTGCATGTAAAATCGTACTGATTCGCTGAGCGACAATCAACACCGTACTGTCGGAGGTCTTTTCTTTCAAAGCCTTACGAAGTGCTACATCCGTTTTATAATCCAACGCAGAAAAACTGTCATCGAAGATGAAGAGTTTTGGATGCTTTGCAATTGCACGCGCAATTGAAAGACGCTGTTTCTGGCCTCCGGATACATTTCCTCCGCCTTGTGAAATCGTACTGTCATATTTCTTCGGCTTCGTATCAATAAACTCGGTTGCCTGTGCAATCTCGGCAGCCTCTACCATATCCTGATCATTTCCATCCGGATTGCCAAACATAATGTTCGAACCAACGGTTCCGGAGAACAAGACACCTTTCTGTGGAACATATCCAAGTTTACTTCTCAATTCATTCTGTGTCATATCACGGACATCCATACCATCCAATGTGATCGAACCTTCTGTCACATCATAGAAACGTGGAATCAAATTAACCAATGTCGATTTACCGCTTCCGGTACTTCCGATAATCGCCGTTGTCTGTCCCGGTTTTGCCGTAAAATCAATATCCTCCAGCACATCTTCATCTGCTCCCGGATATTTGAAAGATACGTGGTTGAATTTCAATACGCCTTCTGTTTTTTCCGGTAAATGCTTTGGCTGTTCCGGATCACGAATAATTGTTTCGCTTGTCAAAACTTCATCCACACGTTCTGCTGCAACCGCAGCTCTTGGAAGCATTACAGAAATCATGCAAATCATCAAGAATCCCATAATAATCTGCATTGTATACTGAATAAATGCCATCATATCACCGACCTGCATCTGCCCGTCGCTGATACCATGTGCCCCTGTCCATACAATCAGTACGGAAATCGCATTCATTATTACCATCATAACCGGCATCATAAATGTCATGGCTCTATTTACAAAAAGATTGGTTCTGGTCAAATCTTTATTGGCTATATCAAATCGTTCTTCTTCATGTTTCTCTGTACTGAACGCACGAATAACAGACAATCCGGTTAAAATCTCACGTGTCACAAGGTTCAGTTTATCCACCAGTTTCTGCATCGATTTGAATTTCGGCATCGCAACGATAAATAATACCGCTACTACAAGCACGATCAAAATTGCTGCCAATGCAATAATCCATGACATTGATACATTTGTATGGAATACTTTATAAACACCTCCGATTGCGATCAATGGTGCATACAATACTATACGGAGCAGCATTACGATCAACATCTGAATCTGCTGGATATCATTTGTACTTCTTGTAATTAATGAAGCGGTTGAGAACTGGTCGAACTCATTATTCGAAAATCCAACTACTTTCCTAAATACTTTGCCACGAAGGTCACGTCCGGCTGACGCACCGACACGGGATGCCATCAATCCAACCAATACACTTGCCATCATTCCGATAAATGCAAGTCCCATCATCTTACCGCCTGTCGCAAACAGATAATGGAACTGAATCTCATCCATATCCATGCCCAAATCTTCATAAGCTGTCTTGATATAACTGATTCCTGCCTGCTCTACAATCGTATCCGGCATATCATCCATCTGCTTTTGAATCTCATCTATCATCTGAACAAGCTGTTCTTCCGGCAACATACTTAAAATATCAAATACCGTTGCATCTTTCGGAAGCATCTGTGCAGGGATATTCGCCCGCAACTGCTCTTCTATCTTTGCTGTTGCATCACTGCCTTGCTCAAATCCGGCTGTCAGCATCATTGGAACCCCAAGAATCTCTTCGAGTTCTTCTATCTTTTCCGTATCATCCTGTACGTCTTCTTTCAGTACATAAGCCGCTTTGTCATACGTATCCTCATCTTTTTCATATGCATCCAATATCGTCTGCCGATCATCCGATGCAACAAACAGAAGTACCTTATTCATCTCCTCTTCCGAGATTGCCTCCGGCACTTTGTCATCGATACCTGCCTGCTGTATTCCGACATTTACAATATCAGAAGTGTATCCCGGAAGTGACAGATCACAATATACCTGAATCAAAAGCACAAGTAAAATTGCAAACGCCATCTTCCAGTACGACTTCAGGTATTTAAATAATTTACCCATAACGCAATTCCTTTCTGTCTATTTATTTTTCTGTCTTTGCTGTTTACAGCGATTCTTTTTCCATCTCCTGGTTTAAGTTCTCCAGCATTTGAAGCAAAAATCGCCTGAGAAGGATTTTTTCTTCTAAAGTAAATCCCTGTATCAACATCTCTTCCATCTGTCTGATCACTTCTTGAATCTGCTCAATACACTCTTCTGCCTTGTCAGTCAGATATAATCTCATAATTCTCTGATCCTGTGCATCCGACCGACGTACAATTAATCCACGTTTCTCCATCTTCTGGATTCCTGCGGTAATCGTCGGCGGAGTCAGTCTCATCTTTTTCGCCAGTTCTCTTTGAGATAATCCACTGTTATGATGTAATGCAAATAAGATTCCCGCCTGCCATGGTTTTAAGTCATATTGCTTAAACAACTGGCTGGCACTTTTCATCTCCATATGCATAACCTGATTCATCACAGTGATAATCGGCACCTCTTTCTCATCATACACCTTTTCGCGCACCTCTTTTCTTCTTATGACTATTCGCAACGATGGTATATATTTCAAATCGTTACGCTTATTCCATACAAGAACATATCCCCCGCTCTTGTTATGAGACTTTTTAATTAGTTAGATGTCTAACGGTTATTCTAGGAGTATTGATGCTGTTTGTCAACAAATATTCCTTGTTTTTCACATTTATTTAATACTTTTTTCCAAATTTTAATTTGATGTCGAATTGTTTGGTTGTTTTGTTCATTAGACGACTATGCACGTCCCTGCTCTGTCTTCATTCATTCTCCATTGCTCGTTGATTTCTATTTTTTCACGACCTAAGCCGTGTAAGCCGACCGCCGTGAATCAAATAAAAATCATCCCCTCCTCTGAAACCACAACCTCCATCCTCAGGTCATGCTCCTCTACCGGTATCTCCGACACCATTATTTTTTCTCTGCACAAAATTACTCTTCGTACATCTGTGCGACTAAGATATCGGTCATAGAATCCACCGCCGTATCCGAGTCTGTCACCCTTTTTATTGCATGTGACACATGGTACAAATGCCAAATCGATATTCTGCGGTGGTATCTCTTCGCAGTAGTCTTTCGGCTCCATAATGCCATAGGCACCTTCTTCCAAATCATCCAGGCTTGTAATCGCATAAACTTTCATAATACCTTTTGAAATACACTTTGGAACACCAAGCTGCTTGCCTGATTCTAATATTTCCTGTAACATCGGAGTTGTATTGATTTCATCTTTCGTTCCCACATAGCAAAAGACTACCTCTGCATTCTCATATTCAGGAAGTGATAATGCATGTTTTCTAATCTTCTCATCCGCTGACTTGCAATAAACCATCGAAAGTTCTGAAATTTTCTTTTTTATTTGTTTACGCAATTCTTTTTTCTCTTTTGTCATATCTACATTCATATTATTCTAAATCTTCTTTTCCCATCTCAGCATGAATCGTATCCTCACAATCCGCCATCGCCTGCAAAGTCATCGTCAGAAGTTTTTCAAGTTCCCACCCTAACTGCTGTGCTCCACGTTCTATTACCTCTCTTGAACATCCGGCTGCGAATCCTTTACTCTTATATTTTTTCTTTAATGATTTTAACTCCATATCTTTTGTACTTTTCGATGGACGCATAAGAGCTGCCGCCCAGATCAATCCGGTCAGTTCATCCGCTGCAAACAATACCTTTTCCATTTCATGAGTCGGTTCTACATCGATTGTCTTCCCGCATCCTACCTCGATTCCATATCCATGAGAGCATACTGCATGGATCATATCCTCAGAGATGTTTGCTTCTCGCAAAAGTTCCGGTGCTTTCAGACAATGTTCTTCCGGATATAATTCAAAATCAATGTCATGAAGCAGACCTACAATTCCCCAGTATTCTGCGTCTTCTGCATATCCCAATTCATTTGCATACCACTTCATAACAGCTTCTACTGTCAGTGCATGTTGAATATGAAACGGATCTTTATTATATTTTTTGAGTACCTCAAATGCTTCATCTCTTGTTATATGTTCCATGATATTCTCTCCTATTCCCAATTATATTTTTTACATCGTATCACTTTAAAACTGCTTTTTCAATAATTCCGAGGATTCTTCAATATCGTATTCCTGTTACTGTTCACGGTACCTGTGACCAGCAACACATCTCGCCCCTTCCCTGAATATGCAGTACCTCTTCACCGTCAGCACTTCCTTTCTATTCCACTGTGCGAAACTGCAAATATTCAACAAACTTTTTCGTAGCCGGGATTATATGTTCTCGATTTTTCGTTGCAAGGGCGTTGCCGGGGTTGCCATCTCCACAGATATCTCCACTATGCTTTCAGCATTCATGATTCTGCATCGTCTGACAATGGATAAACAGCTTTCACTAACCCTACACATGCCGCAGCTTTCATTACACTACATGAAAGAAATCCTAAAAACAGGGATTCCCGCTCTCATGGGTGATGACAATTTTGTTCGTCCATGCTGGTTTTCTAATTGTCCACATTAGAAAGAATCGCTGAAAATCCAAAGACCTCTTGTGGATATCGTTATTTCCACAAAAGGTCTTTTTCTCTAGAATAAAGAATGTGCCAAGGCACATTCTGGTGCCTGCGGCAGTCGCTTGCGACATCTTCATTCCTTTATTCGTCCTCACCATTCACCGTCTGAATACTTCCCGGACGTTTCATTGTCCGTACATTGATTCCATTCAACTCAATATGATCATCTACCGGAATAACAAGACACTGTCTTCCGTCAATCATTCTTGTCTCGATCAAATCCGCTCTGTCCGGATTCACTTTGATGATCACATCCGGAGTTTCGATGTTGAACTTTCTGGTTTCAGCAATATTTTCTGCAATAAGTGTAGATTTCTCCCCAGCAGCAGCCTCAAAGGTCTGTTCAAACGTCTCCATCTGTTCTGCAGATACACCACTGTTTTCAAATATTTTCTTTACATCGGTCTTATCCAAAGATACCGGTTCCGGCTCATCTTTGTGCTCCTCGATAATCTCATTCAATGTTTCATGAATATTTCTTACTGTCTCATAATCTCCGTCTTCGCCCAATGTATCTTCAATAATCATCTGGAAGGTCTCTTTCTGCGAATCGGCTGACATCGGCATCTTCGCCCCAAGCACCTGGTCAATTAATTCCGGCTGTAAATCCTGCGATTTCTTCGTGTAATATAATACTCCATGAATGTCTGTACTGCGGTCTGTAAACGCCGGGAACAAAAATCCCTTATCCGGCTTATCTACAATCCAGTCACGAATACGGTCTTCAATACGATTGTCTTCTGCATTATAACACAATCCTGCTTTGGATAAAGAAACCGGACATATGCTACACAAGATATGTTCAAATACTTCATCCGATGCATCATACATCTCCAAATCATCGGTTCCTTTTCCCGGAACATCATACATTGCATGAATCAAAATAATGTAATAATTTTCTTCATACTCGTAATTCTCAATGATTTTATCATAGAATTCTTCCAGAAGCATATCATCTTCCAACTTGCTGTTCTTTAATTTCAATAAGAATTCCTGCGTTCCTCCCGGCATCTCCTGATCTAGCGGGAATTCCATATTCAGAAGATTTTTACCCAAACTTCCGGATAATGTTTTCTTAAAAATATCAAAATACTTAAATGCCTCTTCCTCCGGCAAAGATAAGAACGCATCCTTCGATTCCAGACGTTTTGTCTTTTCATGGTCCACATAGCATCCACAAATACGTGTGATCGCACAGTTTGCCGGTGTAAATTGTTTTCTGATCTCTAGTACTTCTTTTTTATTCATCTATCTTTCCTCGCTTACGCTTACTATAATTCTTACATTTTTGTACAGTACATCCTTATAACTCTGTACAAAACAGTGATTATTATTATACAATGAAACGCAGATTTTCGCCAGTGCAAAAAAGAGGATGTCATGACAACATCCTCTCCTCTCTTAAACTCCTGTATGGAGCAATTTATTCGCATTCTCCACTCGCTCGATCGATGGTGGATCAATGCCTTTTAACTTGTAGTCATATCCGAGTTCATCCCATTTATAAGCGCCCAATGTGTGATATGGAAGTACCTCTACTTTCTGAACATTATCCAATGACTGAATAAATTCATCCAGTTTTATCAAGTATTCATCATAATCACTGCGCTCCGGCACAAGTACGTGACGAATCCAGACCGGTTTCTTGATATCCGACAGATAACGTGCCAAATCCAGAATATTCTGGTTGGTACATCCGGTCAGAATCTTGTGCTGTTCATCATCGATATGTTTGATGTCCAGCATCACAAGGTCTGTATACTTCATCAATTCATTGAATTTGCTAAAGAATGGTTCTTCTCTTGTAAATGGATTTCCACTTGTGTCCAGTGTCGTATGGATTCCATTTGCTTTTGCCTTACGGAATAATTCTGTGAGGAAATCAATCTGCAGTAATGGTTCTCCTCCACTTACCGTAATACCTCCCTCTTTTGCCCAGTAAGTACGATATTTCATCGCTTTTTCAAGCAATTCATCTGCTGTATAGAGAGTTCCTGTCTTCATATCCCATGTATCCGGGTTGTGACAGAATTGACAGCGCATCGCACATCCTGTCAAAAAAATAATATATCGTACTCCGGGTCCGTCTACAGAACCAAAGCTTTCCAGTGAGTGAACATAACCTTTTAATCCCTCTGCCATTTTGTTTCCTCCTTTATATTCCTGACCTCGCCAGGTGTTCACTGCAAAGAGGGGCAGTCCCTTTCGAAACTGCCCCTCTCTATCATAGACTTTTCAAAAATCTGTATTTTATTACATTGATTTGTGGCAAGTTCTGGCAATAACGTCCATCTGCTGCTCACGAGTCAAGTCGATGAATTTAACAGCGTATCCAGATACACGGATTGTGAAGTTTGCGTATTCTGGTTTCTCTGGGTGCTCCATAGCATCGATGAGTTTTTCTGTTCCGAATACGTTTACGTTCAAGTGGTGTGCTCCCTGATCGAAGTATCCATCCAGAACGTGTACAAGATTCTCTGTACGCTCTTCATCTGTATGTCCAAGTGCACTTGGGCTGATTGTCTGAGTATTAGAAATACCATCCAATGCATCTTCATATGGAAGTTTAGCAACTGAGTTCAGTGATGCCAACAGACCATTCTGCTCTGCACCGTAAGATGGGTTAGCACCTGGTGAAAGTGGCTCGCCTGCTTTTCTTCCATCTGGAAGAGATCCTGTAGCCTTACCATATACAACGTTTGATGTAATTGTAAGGATAGATGTTGTAGGCTCTGAATTTCTGTATGTATGGCATTTTTTCAGTTTGTGCATAAATGTCTTAAGAAGCCATACTGCGATTTCGTCAGCACGATCATCATCGTTACCATATCTTGGGAAGTCTCCCTCTGTCTCGAAATCAACTACGATTCCGTCTTCGTCACGGATTGTCTTAACTTTTGCATATTTGATAGCACTCAGTGAGTCTACTACATGAGAGAATCCAGCGATACCTGTTGCAAATGTACGTCTAACATCTGTGTCGATGAGAGCCATCTCAGCAGCTTCATAGTAATATTTATCATGCATGTAGTGAATCATGTTCAATGTATCTACATACAGTTTTGACAGCCATTCCATCATAGCGTCATATCTTTCCATTACTTCATCAAAATCAAGATATTCTGAAGTGATCGGTCTGTAAGCTGGTCCAACCTGCTGTCTTGTCTTCACATCAATACCACCATTGATTGCGTATAACAGACACTTAGCAAGGTTTGCACGAGCTCCGAAGAACTGCATCTCTTTACCTGTCTG
>DAVZKO010000085.1:0-12057 GCA_052272205.1 Schaedlerella sp.
ACAAACGGTTTTCAAGACCGCCTCGTTATGACCACTTCGATACCTCTCCATATTCTGTTGTGTCGCTTTTTGTTTTGTCGTTCGCGACAAGTAGTATACTATCATAGTGTCTCCATTATGTCAACACTATTTTTCAACTTTTTTTATTTTTTCTAAATTTTTCTAAATTTGAGTTTTTTTCAACTTTATTTACAATATCTCTCTGCAAACACTTCTCCGATTTCCAGATCTTCCGGTGTTGTAATTTTAATATTTTCATAGCTGCCCTGTACCAATTTTACAGGGTGTTTCATAAATGTTTCCACCACCATAGCATCATCTGTTACTGCTACATCACCTTGCTCCATCAATCTTCTATATGCTTCTTTTACTAATTTAACATCAAAAACCTGTGGTGTCTGCACCATCCACACTTTACTTCTATCCGGAGTCTCCGCAACATTTTCCTCATCATCCGCAATCTTAATTGTATCTTTTACAGGCATGCCAACAACACATGCAGCGGCAGCTTGCACCGTCTCATATGCTCTCTTCAATATCTCTGCATTGATAAATGGGCGTGCTCCATCATGAATGAATACATATCCATCCTCTACCTGCTGGAGTCCATTCCATACCGAATGATATCGCTCTTTTCCGCCCTCCAGAATCTGTGATACTTTTGTAAAACCATATGGTTTCACAATATTTTCCTCACAGTATGCTTCTTCCCCATGACCTGTCACAAGATAAATCTCATCTATCAAAGCAGAATCCTGGAATGCCTTTAGTGAATAATACAGGACCGGCTTTCCCTGCAATAAGAGATATTGTTTATGCACTTTGGTTCCCATCCGCTTTCCCTGTCCTGCTGCCAGCACAATTGCTGTACAATGTTTTTTCTCCATTCCAAGATTCTCCTCTTCATTTTGTCTCTATCTTATTTCAAGCCACATTCTGCACATTGCGTTTACATTTCATTCCTACCGCTCTCCAAGTTTCAGGTTTGGTACTGCATTCAAATCCCATCCATGTCTTGTTCCGGCAAGATACTCATAATATGCCGCCGCACCGATCATTGCCGCATTGTCTGTACAGAATATCGGCGATGGATAGTAGAATTTCATATCACGTTTCGCGCAAGCTTCCTCCATTGCCTGACGTAATGCACCATTGGATGCCACTCCGCCTGCTATTGCAAATTTATACATGTCATATTCATCCACTGCCTTCATAGATTTCTCTACTAATGCATCGATGGCAGCCTTCTGGAATGATGCTGCTACATCTGCCGGATTATACTCCTGCCCTTTCATCTGACAGCCGTTGATATAATTCAGTACTGCTGATTTCAGTCCACTAAAGCTAAAATCATATGGCGAACCATCAATACGTGCCTTTGGAAATGTAATCGCATTCGGATCTCCTTCCCTTGCAATTCGCTCAATCTTCGGACCGCCAGGATATCCAAGTCCAATGGTACGTGCCACTTTGTCATATGCTTCTCCGACTGCATCATCACGTGTTCCGCCTAAGATTTCATATTTACCATATTCTTTTACACATACAAGATGCGTATGTCCACCGGATACCACAAGGCACAAAAACGGTGGTTCCAAATCAGGATGTTCGATATAATTAGCCGAAATATGCCCCTCGATATGATGTACTCCGATTAATGGTTTCTTTTTTGCAAATGCGATGGCTTTTGCTTCTGCAACGCCAACTAACAGGGCCCCCACAAGTCCTGGTCCATAAGTCACTCCAATTGCATCGATTTCATCCAATGTTGTATCCGCCTCTTTCAAAGCTTCCTCGATGACCTGATTAATTTTTTCAATATGTTTTCTGGAGGCAATCTCCGGCACAACTCCACCATACAGCTTGTGTAAATCAATCTGAGAAGAAATGATATTTGATTTCACTTCTCTTCCATTATGCACAACCGCTGCCGCAGTTTCATCGCAGGAACTTTCAATTGCCAGAATATTAATATCTTGTATTTCCCTCATAATTTTCTCCTAATCAAATTTCATTTCCACAGACATCTTGTCCTTTCCAGCCTTTGCAGCCGGGAAAATCTTTCGCACTTCATCCATATACATCTCCGGATGTGTCAATGACGGACTGTAATGTGTCAGCCACATCTCCCGCACATTTGCTTCTTTCGCAAGTTCTGCCGCTTCATAGAACGTCATGTGTTTATACTCTACAGCTTTTGCTGCTTTTTCCTTTTCTCCGTACATTCCCTCACAGATGAACAAATCCGAACCCACTGCATTTTCACGAATGGATTTGGTTGGTCTGGTATCTGTTGTATAAGTCAGTTTGATTCCCTTTCTAGCCGGTCCAAGTACCATATCCGGTGTCAGAATCCGTCCCTCTGCTTCTACTGTTTCACCTTTTTGCAATAAGCTCCAATACTTCTGACTGATATTCTGCTCTTCTGCTCTTACCGGGTCAAATTTACCGGCGCGATCAATTTCTAAAGTATAACCATAGCAAAGCACATTGTGGTTTACCCGAAACGCTTTCAAACGATATCCATTCATCTCAAAAGTCTGTTCTGCGCCCTCAATCTCACGATAATAAATCGGAAATGGCAGCTCCGGTGCAATTACTCTAAGTGCATTCACGACACGCTCCAAACCTTTTGGTCCAATCAAGGTCAAAGGTTCCGTCCGGTCCGCATTTCCCATCGTTAAGAGTAATCCAGGCAGACCGCTGATATGATCCCCATGATAATGAGTAAAGCAAATCACATCAATCGGTTTAAAACTCCAACCTTTTTCTTTTATCGCAATTTGTGTTCCCTCTCCACAATCAATCAACAGACTGCTTCCATTGAATCTTGTCATAAGCGAAGTCAGCCAACGATACGGGAGCGGCATCATGCCACCACATCCAAGCAAACATACATCTAACATATTATTCCTCTATTTCTACCGATGTCTAAACGCATCAGTTCCTCTCTATCTCATACTTTTTCCAATCCCCGGTCTGTTCCCTACTTTTTCGTTGGTATCACAGCCCGGCTCATCAAAATTGCATCTTCGATTGGATTTTTATAATAGTTTTCACGGATTCCATCCTGTGTAAAACCATGTTTGCCATAAAACGCCTTTGCCTCGTCATTACTCACACGCACATCCAACATGATAATCTGAATCTGGTTTTCCCAGCAAATCACATCCAATGCATGAATCAATTCCGATGCAACGCCAAATCTTCTTGACTCCTTAAGCACTGCAATTCGTGCAATATCAGCCTCATCATCTGCTGTATACACGATACAATATCCAATTATCTTTCCGATTTTTTCTGCAACAAGACAAATCGTCTTTGGATTGCGAAGTGTATCGAGAATTGCCTTCTCACTCCACGCATCCGAAAATGTCTGATGTTCCATCTCTGCCACTGCTGCCGCATCCTCCACTTTCATCTGGCGAATCGATACGACTGCTTTTCTCTCCCTTTCGGCGCGTTCTCTCTCTGCCTGTGACACACGCAGATAATCCGGCTGATGTTCCATTGCCGTCTCAAATCTGCCCTCTTTATAGTATTGAATTCCAAGTGCCCCCACAACTGCCGCTCTCTGACGATTTGCACTTGCTGGTGCAAATGAAAATGGCACACGCATCTTTTCCCGGATTACATTTTCATAAACCGGAACTCCATCTCCAAGAAAAACGACCGGTCTTCCATGTACATTGAGACGCTCGATCAACTCTTCTATCGGAGAAGCATTTTGCGATTCCAGTACATCCAGTACCAGTTCTGTTTCTTTACTTCCTTCTACTTCTTTTCTTGCAAATGTATACATTCCTGTATAAACCTGTTTTCTTCTTGCATCCATAATCGGACAGATAATATCTTCACATCCATAAAGATTGTATGCTAATCCATCTACTGTCGGCACATGGATCAATGGTTTATTCAAGGCAAGTCCCAGTCCTTTTGCAGTAGCCGAGCCAATTCGAAGTCCGGTAAAAGAACCCGGTCCTCCCGCCACTGCAATCGCATCGATAGACTCCAGATCCAGCTCTATCATATTCCCCATTGTATCAATCATCGGCAGTAATGTCTGCGAATGTGTCTTTTTAAAATTCACTGTATATTCCGCAATTGTTTGCGAATCTTCTACAACCGCTACCGTAGCAGTCATTCCTGAGCTGTCAATTGCCAGTACTTTCATATTCTCCTCCTGTCATCGTTAAGTGCTAAACTCGAAACTACCTCGTTAAGTGCTCTTTGGTAACACTCTCGGCACTAGGCTCGACAAGACCTCGTCAAGTGCCGAAGTGTGCGTTCGCACTAAACTCGAAACTACCTCGTTAAGTGCTCACAGCAAAAGGCCAGACATGTGCTGACCTTTCCTTGAACGTATAACATCTTATATCTCTTCGATTGTAATTCTTCGATATTCGAATCCCTGCTGTAAGTCTTTTTCTATAATGATTTCGGTACGCTTCTCCGGAAGAATCTCTTCGATCAGGTTCGCCCATTCTATCAGCGAAACCCCTTCTCCCATTACATACTCATCGAAACCAATCTCGTCCATCTCTTCCACATCACCGATTCGATATACATCAAAATGATAAAACGGAAGTCGTCCGCTTTCATACACTTGGACGATTGTAAATGTCGGACTATTCACAGGTTCCGTAATTCCCAGACCATGTGCAAAACCTTGTGTAAACACAGTCTTACCCACGCCCAAGTCTCCTGTCAGAGTAAATACCTGTCCCGGCACAGCTTTTTTTGCCAAATCTACACCAATTTGAAAAGTTTGCTCAGGGCTTCTCGTCTCTAATACCATAGTGTTTCCTCCATATAGTAGTGACTATACCACATTAACAACGTTTTTTCTAGTCTTGCACACAAAAAAGAGGGTTAAAAAAAGAATGTACCGAAGCACATTCTTTTTTATACTTTTGTTGCCATACATATGAACGAAATCCATTATCGCCTTTTTCGTTGCCATACTTACCCCTTAAAGGTCTGGCAGGCCCTTTTTAATGATGGAATAAACGAATTCCTGTAAATGCCATTGCCATATTGTATTTATTACATACGGAAATCACATTGTCATCTCTTACAGATCCGCCCGGCTGTGCTATATATTTCACACCGCTCTTATGTGCTCTCTCAATGTTATCTCCAAATGGGAAGAATGCATCGGAGCCAAGTGCTACATCTGTCATCTTGTCCAGCCATGCACGCTTTTCTTCTCGCGTAAACACTTCCGGTTTTACTTTAAATGTATTCTCCCACACACCGTCTACAAGAATATCCATATATTCTTCTCCAATGTACAAATCAATTGCGTTATCGCGGTCCGCACGTCCGATTCCTTCTTTAAACTGAAGTCCAAGAACTTGTGGAGACTGACGCAACCACCAGTTGTCTGCTTTTTGACCTGCCAGACGTGTACAATGAATACGAGACTGCTGTCCTGCACCAATTCCGATTGCCTGTCCGCCTTTTACATAACATACCGAATTGGACTGTGTATATTTTAATGTGATCATGGAAATCGCAAGGTCAATCTTTGCAGAATCCGGAATTTCCTTATTATCTGTCACGACATTTGAGAAAAATGCATCATCGATTTTCAGTTCATTTCTTCCCTGTTCAAATGTAATTCCAAACACTTCTTTATGCTCAAGCGGAGCCGGAACGTAATCCGGATCAATCTGAATGATGTTGTAATTGCCTTTTTTCTTCTGTTTTAACAATTCCAACGCTTCCGGCTCATATCCCGGAGCAATCACACCATCGGACACTTCGCGCTTGATCAGTCTTGCAGTATCCACATCACACACATCGGAAAGTGCAATAAAATCTCCGAAAGAAGACATTCTGTCGGCCCCTCTCGCTCTCGCATATGCAGATGCCAGTGGCGAAAGCTCTCCCAGATCATCTACCCAGTATATCTTTGCCAATGTCTCATCCAGTGGAAGTCCTACGGCTGCTCCTGCAGGTGATACATGCTTAAATGATGTTGCTGCCGGAAGTCCTGTTGCTTTTTTCAACTCTGACACAAGCTGCCAGCCATTGAATGCATCCAGAAAGTTAATATATCCCGGACGTCCGCACAATACCTGAATCGGAAGTTCACTTCCGTCAGCCATGTAAATTTTTGAAGGTTTCTGATTTGGGTTGCAACCATATTTTAACTCTAACTCTTTCATCTTATCTGCTCCTCTTACCAATTGTCTTTCTCCGGTTTGTTTTCACATTCCGTTATCGTTTAGTTATTTTTATTCACAATTTTCGTTTCGTATTTCCCAGTTGCAATATCAATGTAACGAACAAATAACGATACTTTATTTTCTTCGTTTAAACTATCCCACAACAATTCAGTAAATGCTTCCATATCATTTGGGATTCCGATCCGTTTTGGTTCTCCCTCAAAGCTTGGAAGTGGATTGCCGTCATGCATATAAGTATGAATGAAATGTCCTTCTCCTGCTGCCGGATTCTCATACGCAAAAGTATAACGATTACAGCTTTCCGGATTGCCGTTATTGCTTTTTAAAATAGACATTGCATAATTGTATTTTCCATTTTCCAAATGCATCACGCCAGAAATACGTGGTGTATAGTTCGGTGCATCCGGCTCAAATTCACGTGAACGCAGAGACTGCTCAAATGTAAGCTGTTTATCCATTCCTTCGTAAATCGTGTCTGTCTGATCTCCGTTTGTCACGATTGTTTTATTACCAAGTACACGTACCGGTGCATAAATAATCAGACTTGGATCTGTCAATTTGGATGGATCAAATGCCTGTGTACGAATTCCTTCTCCTTCTTCCACAAACACACGATTACGGCTGTTCTCACTTCTTCCCATGATAAAATAAGCTGCTACTGCCTTTGTACCATCTTCACTTTTACCGAGGATAATTCCTCTTCCCGGATAAGTATTATTTTTCAGTTCCTGTTCAATGGATAACATTTTCATCGATGATTCTCCTTTGTTTTCAAACTTGATTTTGATTTTTTCGCATACCTTTATTATAACGATGATTTTTTTTAAGTTCAATACACCCATCATCAATACATTCTAATAAGTATTTATTAGTTATTGTTCACTCCGTGTCAATCACTACGCTGATTGACATGGAGGATACACGTTTTGTCTTGAACGGCATCTCGCCCATCGCCAAAGGCGATTTAAAATGGCGAGATGCGTTGCTGGTCACAGTATCTGTGACCAGCAACATTTATCAGAAGACCTTCGTTGTCCATCGGCTCATATCCCATACATCATTTACCACATCTTTGTAAAAATCCGGTTCATGGCAGATCAACAAAATACTTCCTCTATATTCCTGCAGTGCTTTTTTCAGAGAGTCCTTTGCATCCACATCCAGATGGTTTGTTGGCTCATCCAAAAGTAAAATATTCGTATCTCTGTTCATCAATTTACAAAGACGCACCTTCGCCTGTTCTCCACCACTCAACACACGCACCTGGCTTTCAATGTGCTTGGTTGTCAGTCCACATTTGGCCAGAGCAGAACGCACCTCATATTGTGTAAACGACGGAAATTCTTCCCATATTTCTTCAATGCAGGTATTGCGATTATCCCCTTTTACTTCCTGTTCAAAATAACCAATCTGCAAATTTTCTCCCAACTCACATTTCCCTGATAACGATGGAATTAACCCAAGAATGCTCTTTAACAAGGTCGTCTTACCAATACCGTTTGTTCCCACCAACGCTATCTTATTGCCTCTCTCCATCGTGAAATTCAACGGCTTTGACAATGGCTCGTCATAACCCGTCACCAGATTTTCTGTCTCAAACAGAATCTTGCCCGGGGTTCTTCCATAACGGAACTGGAACTGCGGCTTTGGTCTCTCCGCTGCCAATTCAATCACATCCATCTTATCCAGTTTTTTCTGTCTGGACATTGCCATATTCCTTGTAGAAACACGTGCTTTATTACGAGCCACAAAGTCTTTCAGCTCGCTGATTTCTTGCTGTTGACGACGATACGCTGCCTCAAGCTGTGCCTTTTTCACTGCATATACTTCCTGGAAATGATTGTAATCTCCAACATAGCGATTCAACTCCTGATTCTCCATATGATAAATGATATTTACCACGTCATTTAAAAATGGAATATCATGCGAGATCAGAATAAATGCATTTTCATAATCCAACAGGTATCGCTTGAGCCATACAATATGCTCCTCATCCAAATAGTTCGTCGGCTCATCCAATAACAGAATATCCGGCTTTTCTAAGAGTAACTTCGCCAAAAGGACTTTCGTTCTCTGTCCACCACTCAAATCTGTCACATCACGATCCAGTCCCAAATCTAAAAGTCCAAGTGCGCGCGCCACCTCTTCTACTTTCGCATCAATCGTGTAGAAGTCATGGAGTGTCAGTTCATCCTGGATCGTGCCAAGCTCCTCCATAAGCGCTGTCATCTCTGCCTCATCTGCCGTTCCAAGCATGTCACAGATCTCGTTCATACGTTGTTCTTTCTGTAACAGTGGGTCGAATGCCGACTTCAAAGCCTCCCGAATCGTCATCCCACTCTTTAGGACCGCATGCTGATCGAGATAACCCGCATGGACATTTTTTGCCCATTCCACCTTGCCTTCATCCGGCATAAGTTTGCCTGTCACTATACTCATAAATGTGGATTTTCCTTCCCCATTCGCTCCTACCAGTCCGATATGTTCGCCTTTCAAAAGGCGGAAGGAAACATCCGAAAAGATTGCTCTATCCCCAAACCCATGTGATAAATGTTCTACATTTAGTATACTCATCTTCTTTCTTCTCCTAATCTTTTTTATTCTTCTGTCAAAATCCCAAGTTTCTTTCCAATCATGTCAAATTCTCCCAGGTAAATACAATTTGGCAGGGATTTATCGCGAATCTTTTCCCGACACTCTGCGAAATCCATCCACATCACTTCTGACACTTCCGATTCTTGTAATGTCAACTTCTCGATATCCACCGGTTTCTGATAGAGATAGACTGTACTCAGTTCATTATCTTTGAATAATCTTCCATGAAATACTGCATTGAATTGACCTCTGTGAGTTCCAACTTCTATCAATTCATCTTCTGTTGCCTGAATTCCCAATTCTTCCTGCAATTCACGAAGTGCACTTTCAAGAATTTCATCTCCCGCATCCACGTGTCCTGCTGAAGAAATATCATAATTTCCCGGATTAGAATCTTTGCAAAGACTTCTCTTCTGCAAGAGTACATCATACCCACTCTTGTCATTCGGTCTGACAATCCACGTATGTACCGTTGCATGAAGCGCACCTTCTTGATGTGCTACGCCACGTTCCTTCACAACACCTGTTCTGCTTCCATCCGGATTGATGACATCAAACAGTTCCATCGGGACACCATCAAGTGCCGCATATTCCAGTACATCAGATTTGTCATACACCAGCTTCAGTGAAAAGAATTCCTGTCTTATGTCCAGCAACCGGAAGAAAATCCGGTCACCTTCCCACAAATTCAACTCTCCAATTTTGTCTTTCTCAACCCATTCCAGAACGCCCTCATCACATTCGATGGCTTCGCCTTCAAAACCATCCGCAGTATAAAGAGACATATATTCCACTACATCATCTCCATAAACAAAGGTCACAATTCCACGATATTTCCACGATGTCAGAGTATACCCTGTTTCTTCTTTCACTTCTCGAAGCAGGCACTCTTCCGGGCTTTCCCCCTGCTCAAAATGTCCGCCTACGCCAATCCATTTATCCTTATTCACATCATTTTTCTTCACAACACGATGAAGCATCAAGTATTTGTTATCCTGTTCGATGTAACATAATGTACTTTGTTTTGTCATGTTAAGTTCCTCACTTTTCTAATCGTTGCAATTTTGACATATATAAATAAAAATAGCTTCGCCTCCATCATTGTTTTATACCAATGCAATCAAAATTGTTCCAACAACAATCAACACCAGTCCAAGCACCGCTTTCTTGTTCAGCTTTTCTTTAAATACAATCCATGCAAATATAATCGTGACAAGAATACTCAGTTTATCAATCGGTGCAACAACACTTGCCGGTCCTTCCTGTAATGCGCGATAATAACACAGCCATGAGCCTCCTGTTGCAAGTCCCGATGCACAGATAAATGCTAATTCTTTCTTCTCTATCCTGCCTACTTCACGTTGTTTTCCTGTGACCAATACCATCAGCCATGCCATTATCAATACCACAAATGTACGAATTGCCGTTCCAAGATTTGAGTCAATTCCTGCAATTCCAATTTTCCCAAGAATGGAAGTCAAACTTGCAAATACTGCTGATAACACCGCACAGACAAGTCCCATCTGAGACTGTTTATTTTCTTTTTCCTCTTTTTTCGAGATCATCAACAATGTTCCAATTCCGATTAGGAGAACAGCAATTAATTTTCCAACAGAGATTCCTTCTCCAAGAAAAATCAAAGCAAGTAATATTGTCAATACGGTGCTCGATTTGTCAATTGCCACAACCTTATTGATATTGCCAATCTGAATTGCATGGAAATAAAACAGCCAGGATGCGCCTGTCGATAAACCAGACAGAATTAAGAACAACAACGTCTTTCCATGTATGGATGTAATTTGTCCCCCCGTTCCGGTTATCATAACCATCAGCCACGAAAATATCAATACAACAATTGTCCGAATCGCCGTAGCAACTGTCGAATCGGTCTTTTGAATTCCGCATTTTGCGAGAATTGATGTGATTCCTGCAAAGAACGCAGAACCGATTGCGAATAAAATCCACATGTAACCTTCTCCTTTTCTATGGTAAAGTGTTCGATTTATCCACCACATTTGATGAAAACTTTTAACTTATCCACATTATCTTCTATAGATTTTAACATATTCTCTTGCTAAATTGTACCTCTGGTCATAATAACAAGACCTTTTCGTATATTTCTTTTATTAATTGATTGTTTAGGATTTTCAAGATAAGTCCACTCATAGCTGGATTCTGTTGACCTATTTTACGATTTTGGAATTTGCAAACAACTCGTTGCCGGATTTCGTTGACTTGTTTTATGTTTTCAAGTTTTCCAGCCACCCCGCTACCTAGATTCCCTTGACCTATTTTATATTTTCGGAATCTTCAGCCAACTCATCACCTGTATTCTGTTGATCTATTTTGTAATTTTGAAATTTGCAATCAACCACTTCTCCAACAACAATAGATTTATTAAAGACAATTAGATTTATACTCATAAATTAGTAAATAAGAATATAAAGAAATCCCGGAAGTAACATACTTCCGGGATGTAAATTCTTTCGAAATTGTTCTGTAAACAATAATTAACGTTTTGAGAACTGCAAATGCCTGTATTTACTGGGTTCTTCAGAGGCGCTGTTGCAAACACGTTACAAACGCAGGACTTCTCATTACTCCTCACTGCACCTCATTTTGTAAGCTGCTGATTTTCCTTCAACATATAAATTTTATTTCTTGTTTTTCCATCACTATCCAATAAACCAATTTTTTCCGCCTTTGTTAAAAGTCTTGCAGCTGTCTTTGTTTGTACATCCAGTAATTCTGCAGCCACTGCACTGCTAATATTGGAATGTGCTTTTAAATAATCTAGTATCTTTAACCTGTTTCCATATCGGACCATAAAAAGTCTTTTCAATAAAATCAGCAGAACCTTCTGCTTCTTCCGTATTAAATTTCACTAAATCAACCTGTGCACCTGCAATTAGTTTATCCAGTCTTTCTGTAAACATTAAAACACCAATATTACGAATATCTAATTCTGTATCTGTTTCATCTGCTACTTCTAAAGATACAAGCAAGTCTTCTAAAGAAGATTTATTTATATCGTTAATCAATGTACTATTGCTATCTTTTAGAAAATCTTCCACAAAACCACGTCTTATATATTTTTACAATTCTATTGTCATTTTTATGCGTGGTAAGTCAGTTTTTACATGTCTTGGATAAATATTTTTGTATCTATATATACTTAATATAATTCCAAGTAATCCGTATGAAACCACTAATAAAAGTATTAATATAAGCCCCAAAACTTTAGGGATAAGCTGTAGAAACTAAAATC
>DAVZKO010000086.1:0-11912 GCA_052272205.1 Schaedlerella sp.
TAGCAACAGAAAAACGCCGTATTTATGCGGCTTGTGGTGTTTCGCAAACGCCTAACATAGAAAGTTAAGTGAGGAGTTAGAATATGAAGAAATTTGAAAAATTGCAGAAACCGGAAATCCAATATCGACCGGATGTGCGTTGGTGGCTTGCGGAAGGATTTCATACGGATGAAACACTAAAGCAAGAGATTGAAGATCTTGAAGAAACTGGATTTGGGGCAGTGGAATTTCTTGCGATGGAAGAACCCGGTGCAGATTCCAAATTATATGGATGGGGTTCTGAAGAATGGGTTCATGATTCACATACAATTGTAGAAGAGACTACAAAGCGAAAGATGGGGGTCAGTATGACCAGTGGAACCAATTGGTCTAATGCAAACCTGATAACGATCACACCGGATGATAAAGCGGCAGCAAAAGAACTGGATTATGCGGTAGAAACAGTAAAAGCAGGAGAATGCCGGAATGGTGAAATTCTGAAATCAAAATTAACAATGCCGGGAGTAACGAAACAGGAATTAGAAGCAATTGTGGCAATTCGAATAGCAGGAGAAAAAGAAGGGAAAATATGTCTTGATAAAGATAAGAGTATCGTTTTAACAGAAATGGTCAAAGACAAAGCATTAACATGGGAGGCACCGAAAGACGGAGATTATCTGTTATTTTTCTTCTGGATCCATGGAACCGGACAGACGGCAGAACCATCTGTCAGCACATCGTATACGATTAACTATATTGACCGTTATGGTGTGGAGGCATTTGTTGATTATTGGGAAAATACAGTTTTGACACCGGAACTTCGTAAAAATATAGAAGAAAACGGACGTGCTATGATGTATATGGATTCATTGGAATTGGGAACATTCGGAAAGGGCGGTCAGTTCTGGGGCTATCATTTTCTGGAAGAATTTGAAAAAAGAAGAGGATATGACCTGACACCGTATCTGCCATTGATCTTGAAAAAACCTGGTATGATGCAGCCTGTTTACCATTATTATTATGTATGTAATGATGAGGTGTTTACCGAGAAATTGTATAATGACCTTTATCAGACAATGACGGATATGTATATGGAAAATATGTTGAAACCGATGCAGGAATGGCTGCATTCCCACAATATGACTTTACGTGCAGAAATTTCTTACGGACTCCCGTTTGAAATTTCACAGCCAGGAAAATATGTAGACGGAATTGAAACCGAATCGTTGGAGTTTGCTTCTCAGATTGAATCGTACCGTAATTTGGCAGGTCCGGCGCATATTTATAATCGTACATATTCCAGTGAAACAGGTGCGACATTGTTAAATTATATGATGGGACTGGACTTCTATACACAGATTATATTTACACAGTTTGCTGCGGGGGTGACAAAAACAGTTCTTCACGGATATTCTAGTATTCGCGGAGCAGAAGAATCAACGTATTGGCCGGGGCATGAAGGAATGTGGCCTATATTCTCGGAAAGATTCGGATCACGTCAGCCATCTTATGTGCATTACAAAGACTGGACAGCAATGATTGCAAGATACCAGATGCTTTTGCGTCAGGGAAAACCACGTATGGATCTCGGTATTCTTCGTTTGGATTATAACTTTAATAATCTAATCATGGGGGGAGATGAGCGGGAAGTATATGCACATCAGCTGATGCGTGGGAATGAAGGGCTTTATTGGAAGGATATGCAGCTTCAAAATGCCGGTTATACATGGGATTATTTTGCTCCGCAGATTTTAGAAGAGCCATTTGTTGATTTTGAATATGGAGAGTTAATTCCGGACGGACCGGGATACAGAGCGCTGATTATTTATCAGGAAGCGCTTCCGATACAGACGGCAGAAAAGCTGTTGGATATGGCAAAAAAAGGATTACCGATTCTCTTTGTGAATGGGGTGAACGAGACAATACGTCCGGGTGGAATTACAAAGACACATAAAAAAGCTGCGGTACAGACTCCGTTTAACGATGGAAATGACGCACGGCTTCAGGAAATTGTGACGGAGATGAAAACACTTCCGAATGTACGGACAGCAGAGCAGCAGAAAGACGTATATCAGATATTGCAGGAGATGGAAATCCGTCCATATACGGAATTTAAGGAGAGTAATAAAAATATTTTGACACATGTACAGGAAGCGGAGGGAAAACTTTTTGTATATGCTTATAACATGCAGTATAGTGAGAAGAAAGAATTTGCTTTTACAATGAAAGTCCGCGGTACAGGAAAGGTATATGAGATTGATTGCTGGAATGGTGAAGTAAAGGAAGCAGGTGCTTTCCGTCAGGAAAATGGCCGTACCATACTTGATCTTGTTCTGGCACCGGGAGAAGCTTGTATGTATGTGATCGTTCAAAATGAAAAAGCGGATCTTTATGTGGACTCTCATACTTTTGATCAAGTTATGAAAGATGGCGAAAACCTTCAGGCAATCGCAGTGAAGAGTGGAACATATGAAGCAGTACGATCTGATGGAACGAAAAAAGAAATATCGGTGGAAGTACCGGATGATATTGAATTAGCAGCATGGATATTGGAAGTAGAAGATTGGAATGAGGGCGAGAAGAAAGAAGTCATAGAAGACCGAGGCTTGGGAATCGTGACAAAAGAAGTATATTATGAGACAGAAAAAACAAAGATTCCTGTCGGAGAAACAACTTTGAAACCGTGGAAAGATATAGAAGAAATCGGAGCGGAAGTATCTGGAATCGGTCGTTATACAGCAACATTTGAACTTCCGGAAAAATGGACAGATAAAAACGGAGCAATATTAAAAATCGAAAGTGTGAATAAACATACAGTTCGTGTATGGGTAAATCAAGAACAAGCAGATGTAGTCGATTTTGATAAACTTACGGTTGATGTAAGTAATCTGCTTAAGACCGGGAAAAATGAAATTTCTGTGGAAGTGACCACAAGTTTGAATAATCGGCTTCTTGCAAGAGGATATTACGAAAAAGGGAAAGCATTTTCTATGGAATTGGCGGCAAATGCAAACAATGCGAATATAGGAATGGAAGAGAATCAGGCAGAAGCCGGAGAAAATTCTATGCCACTATTTGATGTGCATACGACTGTTGCCGATTATGGAATGGTTGGAGAAGTAAAATTGATTACTTATACAAAAGTCGATTTATAAAGAGGAGAAAGTTCTCTGGAAGTATAGGAAATAAGAGCAGCAGGGCTGCCGCTTCACGATTTATTAATCGTTAAAGCGACAGCCCCTTTTTGGGAAGTATTCCTTTAAAAAGGACGAAGCTTAAGTTGACCACATTGGTGCCTGACACCAATGTGGTCCAATTGTTTACGCTAACATAAGTGTACAGAAACCAATCGAGAAAGTCTATGTTGTTTCTTTTCGAGAATCCGACATATTATTAGATGTGTTTTATTGCCATTGCAACTTTTTGTTATATGCACACAAACACAAAGCCCTCGATAACCGCACTCTATGTTCAAAGTGTAGTTATCGAAGGGCATTTATTACCTACTTCAGATTAAGCCGATTTTCCCCCTTACTATTCCGTATTTTCCTCCACACAATTTTCCTATACTGAACATGTAGAACAACAAGGGTTTCACAATTCAGCATTTTCCCCAAATGACTTTCGATACTTTAATGGTGTCACCTGTTCGTGTTTCTTAAACATCCGAATGAAATACGTGACATCCTGAAATACTAGAATGATTGGAATTTTTCTCTTGCATACAGAAAATGCAGTTAACCGTATTCTTCTGATACTATGATAATAAAATGCAGATACTGGATTTTCAAAAATCTGATATCTGCATTTTTCATACTATTATATTAAGCTAATACTTTTCCCTCTGGGAACAGTGTACGGAATACTTTTCTTACAAGCGGTCCGGCAACCAGCAACTGCAATGGTAATGCAACTACAAAGTTCTTCGGAATATTTGTCAGCCAGATAATTCCAATCTGACTCCACAATCCCTGGCTTACAGCTACTTCCAACGCTCCATACAAAGACATAATGATTACCATTGGAATCACCATACAACAAGATACGCAGATTGCAATCTTCAATCCATTATCGCCCGGTTTTACAAGAAAACGGAACGCAAATCCCTTCGCTGCTTTTGATACTACAAACCAGTCACAGCACATTGCAAAAATATATGCAATTGGAAATCCCAACCATGCCTGCTTTACAGAAGCCATTGAAAGACCTCCCATATGAAGCGAAACATTGTAAATACTCATCACAAAAACCATTGTGAAACACATCATGACAGTAAAAATTAAACTCTCTCTTTTATTATGCGGCATTTTTTCTCCTCCTAATGCGGACAGCTTATTTCACGGTGTCATTTCAGACATTTTGCAAATCTCCCTCTATGCAGGTATTACCCCTATTGCCAGACTCAAGTCGCAAAAAAACGGATACTGTTCCAAACTTTCGCTTGAACAGCACCCGCCGTTATTTCACTACCATTTGTACTAAAATTATTATTTTTTCAACGTGGGTTATTTTACCACATTATCCTAAAATGTCAAGTGTTATTTTTCCCCATCCAATTCAGCAAATGGCTGCATATGATGTAGGAATTGAAAATCTGACGAATCTACTAGCGCAATATCCGGCATTGTTCCGTCAGCCATTGCTAAGGCCAGTTTTTCTTAGTATGCAATAATTTTTGTTTTCCTACAAAAAATGAGCCTGATTTCTATTTACTACAGGCTCATTTTTCGCAAAGGAGTACACTATCAAATTTTTAATTATTATTGTTTCTTTTGTCCATAATAAGCATTCGCCCCATGCTTACGATAATAATGCTTATCCTGCAACTCCTGCGGAGCTGGCTGTACCTGAGGATTGATCATCTCTGTTCTGGCTGCCATCTTAGCAACTTCTTCCAATACAACTGCATTGTGCACTGCATCTTTTGCATCTTTGCCCCATGTAAATGTTCCATGGTTCTTGCACAATACTGCCGGCATTGCCATATATTCTGTATCTTTAAAATGATCTACGATCAGAACTCCTGTATTCTTCTCGTAAGCTTCTTCGATTTCTTCTTTTGTCAGGTTGCGAACGCATGGGATTTCTCCGTACATATAATCTGCATGCGTTGTTCCGTAGCAAGGAATTCCTCTTCCTGCCTGAGCCCAGCTTGTTGCCCACGGAGAATGTGTATGTACAATTCCTTTTACATCCGGCATGCCTTTATAAATTTCGATATGTGTTGCAGTGTCAGAAGATGGATTGTATCTTCCTTCAATCTTATTTCCATTCAAATCCATAATAACCATATCATCCGGTGTCAGTTCATCATATTCTACTCCACTTGGTTTGATTGCAAAATATCCGGTCTCCGGATCGATCTCGCTTACATTTCCCCATGTAAATGTAATCAATTTGTACTTTGGCAAAAGCATATTGGCCTCGTATACTCGTTTTTTCAGTTCTTCTAACATTGTTCTACCGCCTCTCACTTTATATTTCGGATTCTTCTTTGGATTGTACATTCTATGTGTTCTCACTATGATTGCACAGAACTGTACAAAACCACTTCTCGATGGCTCCATTGTAACACAGAATCCATTGTACGCATCTCATTTTTTACAATTCGCCAAGATTGTCTATGAGAGGTTAAAAAATGTCCATTTTCAGCCTTCGGCACTCGGACATACTTTACTCTTTCACCACTTTCCTCACAGTGTACAAATTTTCCGCTATCCTCTATCCTTCACCTTACAATACACCACCGCCACCACCGTACTCACCGCTGTTGCCACAATCGCCGCCCCAACAATCCCGGCAGGATTCGTACTTCCATACTGACTTCGATAGGCAATTACATTCACCGGAATCAATTGTAGCGATGAGATATTCATAATCAGAAAGATACACATTTCGTCCGATGCTACACCTCTTTTTTGTGCTCTTCTTCCGCTTATAACCTTGCCGTTCCTTCTATCCTCTTCCAAGCACTCCAGTTCTTCCATCGCCTGAAGTCCCGCCGGTGTTGCCGCCCATCCAAGTCCTAGAATATTTGCAATAAAATTCACGGTAATATATTCATTTGCCTTATGCTGCACCGGAATTCTTGGAAATAAAAAGTGAATGAGCGGGCGCATTTTTTCAGATGCTTTTTCTATAATTCCAGCCTGGGTCGCAATCTCCATCATCCCAACCCAGAATGCCATAATTCCCATCATCGTGATACATAAAGTCACCGCTGCCTTCGCCGAATCAAGTGCCGCATTGGTGATATCCGGCATCTTGCCGTTAAACGCTCCGTATATAATTCCAACGACAATCATCCCCGCCCACAGTTGATTCATGCCTGCACCTTCCTTCCAATATCACACGATTGTCTATCACCACACTCCGACTCCATACATCTAAGTGCTACACTAATCATCTGATATGTTCCTTCCCATATATTTCTCCACTACCTTAAATGGTGCCGGTCCGACATCAAGCACAGCTTTATGGAATTCTTTCTGTGAAGCCTTGCTTCCATACTCTTTCAGCCAGTCTTTTTTCAGTTCCAGGAATTCTACATAACCAACATAATATTTTAAATAATTTCCCGGACTGCCCAATATCAGATCATAAATCCGATTGACCGTCTCTTCGTCGCCAATTCCATATCTCTTATAAAATACAACCGCATCGTCCCTGCTCCATCCATCATAATGAATTCCAATATCTGCCAGCGTATATAATCCCAACAATATCGAACTATTTTTCTGTAGTAACGTTGCCTGGTCCTTCGTCAATGGCGCAAGATAATAACTGCACATTTCCGCATAGGTTGCCCACCCTTCCACATATCCGCCAAAATTCAGAATCGTACGAATTGGGTCTGGATTGGTATTTGCAAAATATACTGTCTGATACAAATGTCCCGGATATCCTTCATGAGCCAGAGTCGTGAACAGTGTCATCGTATTACCCATCTGTGCCTCATTAACATAAATGACATTTTCATCGTAAGCATCAATCGCCGGAATCATGTAAAACGCCGGACTTAAATGCTCCTGCATCGCTTTTGGAACATACTTGACCTCGTAAGTCGTATCCGGAAGTTCCGGAAAGCTGGTCGTTATTTTGGTCTGTAAATCCTGCAAGATGGAAGTAGGGTTCTGTGGAATAGCCGCATTGACTTCCTTTTCGGAAATGTTCATCACACGCTCCATCGCCTCCAAATCTTCCACCATCTGCCGTCTGGTCATATCCCGGATTTCCTCGACTGAACGCGCCGAACCGGTCGCAGCTTCTACCACCTGTTCATAGTAATCTTTTCCCTTTGGCAAATAGCACAATCCCTGTTCATTTTTTCCAGTTCCGATGAGACTTTCTATCCCCTTAATCAGAGTATCATATGCCGGAAGAACATACTCTTCCATCATTTTTGCATTTTCCTGTATATACTCGCTCTTTTGCTTATCGGAAAGAGAAGTTACTGTCTGAATCCGTTCTACAAAAGTCGAATATAAGTAATTACTTTCACCCATATCGCGAAATGCCTTGCACTGCTCGATTACCTGTCCTGCCATTTTATCCGACATAAATAAACCTGCCTTTGATTTCTTCTGCTCAAACTTCAGTAAAGAATCAAAATACTCCGGTGTCGTCTTCATCAACTGCAAATATGTATCCACATCAGACTGCTCATAAAATGGATATTCCGATAAGATAACCGGCAACTGTGTCTGCACACCGCTGACCAAGCCCATAGGCTCGTCATACAGAGTATACGCTGCATCACGCTCAGTCATATTCAAATAGAATTTCAAAACATCATAGGTTAAAGAGTTTTCCACAGAAAGTTTATCATAATCAAAAGTTTTCAACACTTCTTCCAGGTTTTCCACCGATGCCAGTATTTCTTCCGAATCCGTCTGAAATGTACCGAATGTCACCTCATTTTCCCGAATATCGTACTCTTCCGGATTCTTCAATGTGTAATGTAAACTGATTGTATTAGACGATAATTCCTGACAGAATAACTGCTTTGTAAATTGACGGAATTGTCGATTCTGCCCCGCCGGAGTCTGAGACTGACAGCCGGATAATAGGATGATTCCGATTATTCCTGCGATTACTGAAAAAGCTCCGATTTTTCGTACTGTTATAGGATTCGCTTTCCTTTCTTCTTTCTCTATTTTCTTTTCTTGTATTCTCCTGAAAAAAGACATAAAAACACCGCAGACTATAGAGTTACTTCTATCCTATGAACCGGATAAGCTCTATATTCTGCGGTGTTTTATTCAACTTATTTATCCCGTAAACTATATACAATCCCCGCAAGGATACACGAAGCAAACACATATATCCATACCATCCGCTCCTCTCTTTTTACCAACCACTTTTCTATCATGATATTTCCTTGTTTCACATACATTTTATTAATGTAGCATGCACATTTTCATTGCTTTTCACTTGGAGTTTCTTATATGAAAATATTTTTATTCCTCTCGGATTTTATCATCCCATTTACTATATTTTCCATTGTTATGTATGGACTTCTCACTCATGTAAATGTCTACGATGCGTTTATCAAAGGTGCTCATGATGGATTTCTCACTGTTATTAAGATTATGCCGACACTCATCGGTTTGATGGTTGCCGTCGGTATCCTTCGAGCATCCGGTTTTTTGGAATTCCTCTCACAACTGATTGGACTTTTCTCCGAAAGAATCGGTTTTCCGGGAGATTTAGTCCCACTTACAATTGTGAAAATGTTCTCCTCCTCTGCGGCTACCGGTCTGCTTTTGGACCTTTTTCAAAAACATGGACCGGATTCCAGAATCGGACTGATTGCATCCCTTTCCATGTCCTGTACCGAAACTATTTTTTATACCATGAGCGTTTATTTTATGACTGCCAAAGTCACCAAATCCCGTTACACTTTAGTCGGTGCGCTTCTTTCGACCTTCGCAGGACTTGTGGCGAGTGTACTCCTCGCCGGATGGCTGACTCCGCTGTTCAATTAACCGGATTTCATTCCAAAGAATTATAGGTTTCCTCGAAACATCTTCGCTTCTAATTCAATAACTTAATCGCTTCTTTCCAGCAAGTACGACCTGCTGCCAGAATCGAGCTTGGCTGTTCCAAAGATATTAAACCTCCTTCTGCTGTGGAAATGAAACCGCCCGCTTCCATCAAAATCAACGATGCCGCCGCATAATCCCATGGCTGCAGCATTAATTCTACATAGACTCCGTTTGCGCCGGATGCAACACGACAAATATCCAGTGCTGCCGAACCGCCTTCTCGAATTCCAAGGCTGTTTAAGTACAATTTCTTCGCATAGTCAAAGATCCTGTCTGTATCTTCTGACTGATAACGTGCACATCCAAACGCTGCAAGATTCTCTGAAAGTCCTTTATCCGAACTATGAATCTCTCGACCATTTAGCTTTGCTCCTTCACCTTTCACTGCAGTATACATTTCTCTTGTATATGGATTGTACACGCAGCCAAACTGCATTCTGCCGTGATTTGCCAGACCAACTGAAATACAGCTATGTTTATAATCAAAAATGAAATTCGTTGTGCCATCGATTGGGTCAATGATAAAACAATATCCATCTCCTAATTCCTGCTGGATTCCATCTTCCTCCGCAAGGAAATTCGCCTCCGGAAGAATAATTCTCAAATTCCGAATCAAATATGACTGCACATCTTTATCGTGCTTCGTAACAAAATTAGAAATTCCCTCTTTATCATAAATCGTCAGTTCTTCTTCATGTGCCTGCAGAATCATCTCCCCCGCAAGTGTCACAATATTTACAATCTCATCGTATAACATCGTATCTCTTTTCCCTTTCGTTTCTATCTTTATGAACGCTCTTACGATTTTTGTTTTCAATTTGGATTTAATCAAATTTTCACTTTTTTATCTTGAGTCCATAATTGTCTTCTTTATATGATTGTAGTAGAATAAAGCTATCAAATGCAAGCGTTTTTGCTTAAATTTTTACTGGGGAGGTAACCCGTATGTCAGGTATTCGATTAAAAAATTTGAATAAAATATATCCAAACGGATTTGTATCCGTCAAAGATGTGTCTCTCACAATTGAAGAAGGTGAATTTGTAATCTTTCATGGCCCGAGTGGTTGCGGCAAATCAACCATCTTACGCATGATTGGCGGTCTGGAAGATATTACTTCCGGAGAAATCTATCTCGGCGATGAACTACTGAACGATATTCTGCCACGTGACCGCAAACTCGCAATGGCGTTTCAGAACTATCGTCTGTACGGCTACTTAAGTGCGTATGAAAACATTGCACTCGGCTTAAAACTTCGCAATATGCCACGCAATGTCATCGATACACGCGTAAAAACCGCTGTGAAATTTTTTGATATTGAAGATGTCTTGAATAAAAAAGTGACCGAACTGACCGATTCTCAGAAACAGAAGGTTGCTCTTTGCCGCGCCATTGTATGCCATCCGAAGATTCTGCTTGTGGATGAAGATTTCGCACATGGAAGTGATGAGCTGTGTAAAGATATGCTGCATGATATTCAGAAGATTAATAAGGAGCTGCAGACAACTGTTCTTTATGTTACGAATAATTATGATGAAGCAACAAGTCTTGTCGGTAAACTCGTATTGATGAAAGATGGACAGGTTATAAATCAATAAGAACACCTCGCCAAGTGTTCTCACCACACAGAAAGGGAATGTGCCACCAAACACATTCCCTTTCTATCTATCTTCCTTCTAAAAATCCGATGTACACCGCTTCACAATCTCGCAAGGAACCACAATATTTTTCTCAATCTCTTCTTGTTTCTCCAACAATCCGATCATATGGTCCACCGTTGTCTTACAGAGTACATCCAGTTTACTGTCCACCGATGTCAATTCCGGCTCACAGCTAACTGCCATAATAGAATTGTTGTAACCTGTAACAGAAAGTTCCTCCGGCACTGACAAGCCTTTCACCTTCGCATATTTTACCGCTCCGACTGCCATCGCATCATCTGTCGCAATGACACTGTCAAATTCCAGATTACTATATTCCAACAACAGATTCTTTGTATATTCAATATCATTTTTGGTACGGAACTTCAGTTCTCCCCGCACCGGATAATCCGCTTCAGCAAGTGCTGCTTCATACCCCTCTATCTTCTGTCTGCCACTGAAAGAATCCGAATCATACATAAACAGAATTCGCTTGCGACCTCTTCGAATCAATGCTTTTGTCACTTCATAAGTCGCATGATAATCGTCCGCACATGCACAATATATATTTTCTCCACTGACACGACCATTGATCATAAATACCGGTGTCTGTGCTGCTGCCTCCCGAATATAATCCGTATCATATTCATCTTTTCCGTTTCCCGCATAGGTCGAGCCGACTAGCACCAGTGTATCGATTCGCTTTGACAAAAGCATATTCACATAATTCTGTTTCTCTTTCTGACCAAATCCGCTACATCCCAAGATACAGTCATACCTCTCCAGATCCGGATAGCCCATGCTCATACAGATCATAAAACGATCCAGCTGGGACTCCGGCAAAAGCTGCGTGCCGGCGCTTCCTTTCGGATTCTGTGTTGCCATAACAATAAAAGGCCTCGGCACCTCACGGCTGACACCATCCACGGTTACCCTGCCTTCCTCCATAACTTCGAGCAAAGCCGACTGTGTCTTTGGAGAAGTCCGGTTGATCTCATCTGCCAGAAAGAGATTACACATAATTGTTCCCGGATAATACACAAACTCTCCTGTATTCTTTTGATACATATTAAATCCAAGAATGTCTGCCGGCATGACATCCGGCGTGAACTGTACTCTATGATTTTCCAGGCCCATGACCTTGGAAAAAGCGATTGCCAGGGTTGTCTTACCGACGCCCGGCACATCCTCTATTAAGATATGACCTCCCGCGAGAATTGCCGCAAAAGCTTTCTGAATGCAGTCATT
>DAVZKO010000087.1:0-11809 GCA_052272205.1 Schaedlerella sp.
TGCTGTGCTGTATTATACATCTTAGAATTTGTACTATTTGCTTTTGCATTTATAAAATCCTTCATTCCCGTACAGCAGTCAAAACATCCTTTGCAGTCCTGGCAGTCTGCTTTTACCATGTCATTTGCTTCGTATAAACGGCCGTCGGAAATCTCCTCCAGCGTAACTTCCCGCCGCATTACACAAGAGTCTCCAGTCCCGTTACTCCCCAGTCCTCGGCCAGGCTCTTCAAACCGTCCAAGATTTCCTCCCTGGAATAATCATGGTCGTCCAGATAATCACCATCCATATCGTTGAGATAAAGATAAAATGTAAGGGCAAGTTCCAGGTATTCCGGATCATCGTCCTCCATGTTCATAAGAAGCTCGTTCTCTGCTCCGTTGATATCTCCCTCATCTGCCAGTCCCATGATCTTTGAAAAAAGCTGATCTGCTTCTGTATAATCTGCTTCTGCTGCCGGAAGTGTATACTGCGGCATATCTCCCTGAAGAAGAAGTCTTGTGATCAGTCTTGCTATATCCTGAATGTTTCCTGACATTCTGTCATCCTGTAATCCCATATCCGTTTCCTCTCTTTCTGCTGTCCTGTTCTGTCAGATACCTTTCTCCTGCCAACACATCTGCATCCGGTTCTCCGCTCATCCAAAGCCCCGGATATCTGGACAGTCAATTTATCTAATCCAGTTTAATCCCGGATAATGCCTGCGCAAATGCGTTATTCACCGGCTCATTTGCCTCTTTCTGCTGCTTGCGAAGATAGTTCTGCACGTCACGCTTGCCTACTCCTGCGCCCTCTTTCTGACGTCTTGCCTGGAACGCGGAAAGCTTCTCTTTATAACCGCACTGGCAGACAAACGTCTCTTCCTTACCTTTCACATACATTTCCATACGGAAGTAAAGGAAGTACAAGTGAACCAGGGGAGATTCGCGGACATTGTGTTGAAAAATGGAAGGAAGGTTTCGGGTGATTCTTGTATTGTCGCAACAGGCGGTATCTCTTATGCATCCACAGGTTCTACCGGGGACGGATATCGTTTTGCGGAGAAGACCGGACATAGAGTAACAGAACTGTATCCTTCCCTTGTGCCGATGGAAGTAAAAGAATGGTATGCCAAAGAGTTACAGGGCTTATCTCTTCGCAATGTCCAGGGGACAATCTGGGATGGAAAAAAGAAAATATATGATGAATTTGGGGAAATGCTGTTTACCCATTATGGTGTCAGCGGACCAATCATTATCAGCGCGAGCAGTGTGGTTGGAAAAAAACTCAAAGAAAAAGAATTGATATTGCAGATTGACTTGAAACCGGCTTTGAGTAGAGAACAGTTAGACCAGAGAGTCTTGCGTGATTTTGAGGAAAATCGCAATAAGCAGTTTAAAAATGCGGTGGATAAGTTGTTCCCTGCAAAGTTAAAGCCAATCATGATAGAATTGAGCGACATTTCACCGGACAAAAAAGTGAATGAAATTTCAAAAGAAGAAAGACTGCATTTTGTGGATTTGATCAAAAACTTTCGGATGACATTGACGGGACTCCGCAGTTATAATGAAGCGATTATTACAAAGGGTGGAGTGAGTGTAAAAGATATTGATCCGGGTACGATGGAATCAAAAAAGATTGCCAATCTATACTTTGCGGGCGAGGTATTGGATCTCGATGCATTGACCGGAGGATTTAATCTGCAGATTGCCTGGTCTACAGGATATCTGGCAGGAATCGCGATACAATAATATCTATAATAATAGAAGGAAGAGGAAAAGCAAGATGGGATATAATGTAGCAATTGATGGACCGGCAGGTGCCGGAAAAAGTACCATTGCAAAACTGGTTGCAAAGGAAAAAGGATACATTTATGTGGATACCGGTGCAATGTACAGAGGACTTGCAATTCATTTTATCAAAAAGGGAATCGCAGCGGGAGATGTGGCAGGAATTGTTGAAAGCTGCAAGGACGCGGAAGTAAGTAGTGTCTATGAAGAAGGTGTACAGCAGATATATCTGAACGGGGAAAATGTGACTTCTATGCTCCGAACAGAGGAAGTGGGAAATATGGCTTCGAAAACTTCTGCAATCCCAGAAGTGCGGGCAAAACTCTTAGAGCTTCAAAGAACACTTGCAAGAGAAAAAGATGTCATTATGGACGGAAGAGATATCGGAACGAACATTCTTCCGCATGCAGATGTGAAAATTTATCTCACTGCCAGTGTTGAGACAAGAGCAAAACGAAGATACAAAGAACTTCTGGAAAAAGGAGAAAGCTGTGTGTATGAGGAAATCGCACAGGATATAAAAGAACGCGATGAACGTGATATGAATCGTGAGATCGCACCATTAAAACAGGCAGAGGATGCCATTCTTGTAGACAGTTCTGAGATGACGATCGAAGAGGTTGTCAGTACAATCTGCAGCTATTGTAAATAGGAGGAAGCATGGAAGTTATTCGCGCAAAGACGGCTGGATTCTGCTTTGGAGTAAAGCGGGCAGTAGATACAGTGTATGAGCAATTGGAAATGGCGAAAGAGGATACCATCTACACATACGGTCCGATCATTCATAATGAAGAAGTGGTAAAGGATATGAAACAGAAAGGTGTGGTTGTCCTGCAAAGTGAAACGGAGCTGGACAATCTGGTAAAGGGAACTGTGATTATCCGTTCACATGGAGTAGAAAAGGCAATTTATGACAAATTAAACGAGAAGGGCATTAAGATTGTCGATGCGACCTGCCCGTTTGTGAAGAAAATCCATAATATTGTCCAGAAAGAAAGTGCACAGGGACGGTATATAATTATTATTGGAAATCCACAACATCCGGAAGTAGAGGGGATCAAAGGATGGGCAGGGAAGAAAGTTTCGGTAATACAGAATAAAGAGGATATCGATAAACTTTGTATCCCGGAAAATGAAAAAATTTGCGTTGTCTCTCAAACGACATTTAATTACAATAAATTTAAAGAATTAGTTGAAATTATTTCGAAAAAGAGTTATGATGTAAGTGTTTTAAATACAATCTGTAATGCTACAAAGGAGCGTCAGACTGAGGCGCAGCACATTGCAGAAGTGGTGGATGCTATGATCGTGATTGGTGACAAGCATAGTTCCAATACCCAAAAGTTATTTGAAATATGCGGGAACGCATGTAAAGATACGTACTACATACAGACACTTGACGATTTGGATATGAATCAATTAGGGTCAGTGGAAACAGTAGGTATTACAGCAGGGGCATCCACGCCCAACAATATAATTGAGGAGGTTCAAAATAATGTCAGAATTATCTTTTGAACAAATGTTAGACGAGTCATTCAAAACAATTCATAACGGAGAGGTTGTAGAGGGTACAGTTATCGATGTGAAACCGGAAGAGATTATCCTTAACATCGGATACAAAGCTGATGGTATCATCACAAAGAATGAATATTCAAACGACCAGTCTGTAGACTTAACTGAGGCAGTGAAAGTCGGAGACGCTATGACTGTAAAAGTTTTGAAGGTTAATGACGGTGAAGGTCAGGTGTTACTGACATATAAGAGACTTGCTGCAGAGAAAGGTAATGAGAGATTAAAAGAAGCTTTTGAAAATAAAGAAGTATTAAAAGCGACTGTAACACAGATTCTCGGCGGCGGACTTTGTGCTGAAGTTGAAGGTGCAAGAGTATTTATTCCGGCAAGCCTGGTATCTGATTCTTATGAAAAAGATCTGAGCAAGTATGACGGACAGGAAATCGAATTCGTGATCAGCGAGTTCAATCCAAGAAGAAATCGTGTTATCGGTGATAGAAGACAGCTTCTCGTTGCAGAGAGAGCAGAGAAACAGAAAGAGCTGTTTGCAAAACTGAATGTTGGTGATGTTGTAGAAGGAACAGTTAAGAATGTAACTGATTTCGGAGCATTCATCGATCTTGGCGGAGTTGACGGATTACTTCACATCTCAGAGATGTCATGGGGAAGAGTAGAGAACCCTAAGAAAGTATTCCATGTTGGAGATGAAGTAAAAGTTCTCATCAAAGATATCAACGATACAAAGATTGCACTTAGCTTAAAATTCCCAGAGACAAATCCATGGGCTGATGCTTCTGAGAAATTTGCAGTAGGTTCTGTAGTAACTGGTAAAGTTGCTCGTATGACTGATTTCGGAGCATTTGTTGAATTAACACCAGGTGTTGATGCATTACTTCATGTATCACAGATTTCAAGAGCTCACGTTGAGAAACCATCTGATGTTCTTGAAGTAGGTCAGGAAATCACAGCTAAGATTGTTGATCTGAACGAAGCTGAGAAGAAGATCAGCCTGAGCATGAAAGCTCTTGAGAGCGCTGAGGAAGCTCAGGAAGAAACAGAAGAGTAAGAGCTGTTTTTTGTAAAATAGATACAACAGAAGAGGTCGCTTGACCTTTTCGAATCCCGTAATGGACGTAAAGGGCCGGCATCCGATAAGGAGCTGGCTCTTTTTAATGCAAAAATGATGAAAATTTCACAATCTAGAAAGAAATGAAATCAATATTTGTACGTCAAAAGATACAAAATACTTGAAGAAATCTACTGGATTTTGTATACATAATTTAGTAGAATTGTGATTAGCGTAAAAGAAAGGAGATTGAGAATGGGACTGTTAACATTTAAAGGTGGAATCCATCCAAATGATGGAAAGAGTCTTGCAAAAGACCAGCCGATTAAAGAAGTACTTCCTACAGGGAAGATGATTTATCCATTGTCTCAGCATATAGGAGCTCCGGCAACTGCGATTGTGAAAAAAGGAGATGCTGTATTAAAAGGACAGAAAATTGCAGAAGCAGGCGGATTTGTTTCAGCACCGGTCTATTCATCCGTATCAGGTAAAGTGGTTGCATTGGAGAAACATTTGAATCCGACCGGAAGCAGTGTGGATTGTATCGTGATCGAGAATGATGGTGAATACAATGAAGTGGAATATCCACAGCCGAAATTACTGGGAGATATGTCAAAAGAAGAGATCCTTAACAAGATCGGCGAAGCAGGAATTGTAGGTATGGGTGGTGCCGGTTTCCCGACACGTGTCAAGTTGTCACCAAAAGAACCGGATAAGATTGAATACATTATTGCAAACTGTGCAGAGTGTGAACCATACATCACAGCAGATTATAGAAGAATGCTTGAGAATACCGAGGAATTGGTAAGCGGTATGAGAGTGGTATTATCTTTGTTTGATAATGCGAAAGGAATCTTTGGTGTAGAGGATAATAAGAAAGACTGTATTGAAAAATTACAGGAAGCAATCAAAGATGAGCCACGTATGGAGGTTCGTGTTTTACAGACAAAATACCCTCAGGGAGCAGAGCGACAGCTCATTTATGCATTGACAAAACGTGCGATCAATTCGTCTATGTTACCGGCCGATGCAGGATGTATTGTGGATAACGTAGAAACATTGATCGGAATACATAATGCTGTCTTAAACGGAAAACCATTGATGGAACGTATCGTAACAGTCAGCGGAGATGCAGTAGCACAGCCTGGCAACTTCAAAGTACTGCTTGGAACAAATCATCAGGAAGTGATCGAAGCGGCAGGTGGATTTAAGTGTTCACCAGAGAAAGTGATTTCCGGTGGTCCAATGATGGGCTTTGCGATGATTTCGCTGGATACTCCAATTACAAAGACATCTTCTTCGATTCTTGCATTTGAAAAAGATGTTGTGGCAACCAGCCCGGAATCTGCATGTATTAACTGTGGACGTTGTGTAGAGGTCTGTCCGAGCCGTATTATCCCATCCAGACTGGCAGATTATGCTCAGCGTTTTAATGAGGAAGCGTTTTTGAAATGGAATGGATTGGAATGCGTGGAATGTGGCTCTTGTAGTTATGTATGTCCTGCAAAACGTCAGTTGAAACAATCTATCGGTGCAATGAGAAAGATTGCACTTGCAAATAAGAGAAAAAGATAGAGAGGTGAAAGACAGTGAATGAACAGTTAAAAGTATCATCTTCTCCTCATATTCGGGATAAGGTGACAACCAGCAATATTATGCTGATGGTAGTAATCGCACTGTTGCCAGCGACCTTCTTTGGAATTTACAATTTCCGACAGGAACATGCATGGCTGCTTGTAGTCGTTACGACCCTGACGGCAGTATTGACAGAGTATATTTATGAACGATTGATGCACAAACCGGTCACAATCAAAGATTTTAGTGCAGTAGTAACAGGTCTGCTGCTTGCGTTGAACCTTCCACCGACACTTCCTGTATGGATGGGAGCTCTTGGTTCGGTGTTTGCGATTTTAGTTGTAAAACAGCTTTTCGGAGGTCTGGGACAGAATTTTATGAACCCGGCACTCGGTGCAAGATGTTTCTTACTCATTTCCTTTACAGGACAGATGACGTATTTTGTGTATGACGGTGTGACCGGAGCAACTCCTCTGGCTGAATTAAAAGCCGGAGAAACAGTAAATACAATGAGTATGCTTCTTGGTAACATCAGAGGAACGATTGGTGAGACATCCGTTATTGCGATTATGATTGGTGCGATGTTCTTAATTCTTCTTGGAATCATTGACTTGAGAATTCCGGGAACTTACATTGTAACATTTGTAATTTTTATTACAATTTTCGGCGGTCATGGATTTGACCCACAGTTTATCACGGCTCATCTTTGTGGTGGAGGTCTGATGCTGGGAGCATGGTTTATGGCAACGGATTATGTTACATCACCGATTACAAAGAGCGGACAGATTGTATATGGTGTCTGTCTTGGTGTGCTGACAGGATTGTTCCGGTTGTTCGGAGGCTCTGCAGAGGGTGTTTCTTATGCGATTATTATCAGTAACCTTTTAGTTCCGTTGATTGAAAAGGTTACTCTTCCAAAACCATTTGGTAAAGGAGGAGAAAAATAATGAATAGGATTATAAAAAATACAGGGATTTTGATGGCAATCACATTGGTTGCCGGAGCACTTCTGGGACTGGTATACGAGATTACAAAAGCTCCGATCGCACAGGCACAGGAGGATGCAAAGCAGGAAGCGTACAGAACGGTTCTTGCAGATGCAGATACATTTGAAAATGATATGAATTTCAAAGAGAATGATGCTCAGAAAATTTTAAGCGAAGCTGGATATGACAGTGACGATATCTCAGAAGTTGTAGTCGGCAAAGATTCTTCCGGTGAAGCAATCGGATATGTCATTACTGTTACATCTCATGAAGGATACGGCGGAGATATTCAGATTTCTGTCGGTATGGAAGCCGATGGTACGGTCAAAGGTATTGAGATGCTTTCTATCAGTGAGACGGCAGGTCTTGGTATGAAGGCTACAGAGGCTGATTTTAAAAATCAGTTTAAAGATAAAAATGTCGAAAAATTCTCTTATACAAAATCAGGAGAAGAAGGCGATGATAAGATTGATGCATTGAGTGGTGCAACAATCACAACAAATGCGGTGACCAATGCAGTTGATTCCGCATTGGTATATTTTCAGAGTGAGTTAGGAGGTAGTGTCAATGAATAAGTATACAGAACGTTTATATAACGGACTGATCAAAGAGAACCCTACCTTCGTGTTGATGTTGGGTATGTGTCCGACTCTGGCGGTTACTACATCGGCAATCAATGGTGTGGGTATGGGACTTTCTACAACGGTTGTATTAGTTTTATCCAATATGTTGATTTCCATGCTGCGTAAGATTATTCCGGATTCTGTGAGAATGCCGGCGTTTATCGTAGTTGTTGCGTCCTTTGTAACAATTGTACAGTTTTTGTTGGAAGGATTTGTTCCGAGTCTGTATGATTCTTTGGGACTCTATATTCCACTGATCGTTGTAAACTGTATTATCCTCGGAAGAGCGGAAAGTTATGCATCTAAGAATCCGGTTTTGCCATCTATTTTTGATGGAATCGGTATGGGACTTGGATTCACACTTGGATTGACATCCATTGGTATTGTCCGAGAACTGATCGGAGCAGGAACAATCTTTAATTTTCAGGTGCTTCCGGATTCTTACCAGCCAATTACAATCTTCATCCTTGCGCCGGGTGCGTTCTTTGTACTTGCAGGTCTGACTGCATTACAGAATGTGATGAAGAAAAAGGCAATTGCAAAAGGTGATCCGAATGCAGAGAAGATTGGTTGTGGTGCAGGTTGTGCAAGTTGTGGAAAACGTTTGGAATGTGGTGGCAGCAGCACAGTAGAGACAGTGAAGAAAGAGGAGGAACAGAAATAAATGAAAGAATTATTGTTAATTGCAGTTGGTTCTGCATTTGTTAATAATGTCGTATTAAGTCAGTTCCTTGGAATCTGTCCGTTCCTCGGTGTTTCAAAGAACACAAAGACAGCAGCAGGTATGGGAGGAGCCGTTATCTTCGTTATTACGATTTCTTCCTTCGTTACAGGTCTGATCTACAAGTTTATTCTTATCCCGACCGGATTTGAGTATCTTCAGACAATTGTATTTATTTTAGTTATCGCTGCATTGGTTCAGTTTGTAGAGATGTTTTTGAAGAAGAAGATGCCTCCGCTTTACAATGCTCTCGGAGTTTTCCTTCCATTGATTACAACAAACTGTGCGGTGCTTGGTGTTGCACTTACAAACGTTCAGAAATCTTATTCGATTCTGGAAGGTGTTGTAAACGGAATCGCAACAGCATTCGGATTCCTTGTATCTATCGTACTGATGGCCGGAATTCGTGAAAAGATTGAATATAATGATGTACCGGAAGCGTTTCAGGGAACACCGATCGTACTTGTTACAGCAGGGTTGATGGCAATCGCATTCTTTGGATTCTCAGGATTAATTTAGGAGGGAAAATATGATTACAGGTATTATACTGGCGGCCGTTATTGTCGGCGGAACAGGATTGTTCATCGGAGTTTTCCTCGGAGTATCTGGAAAGAAATTTGCCGTAGAAGTAGATGAACGTGAGGAAGCAATTCTTGGAGTTCTTCCAGGAAACAACTGTGGTGGTTGTGGGTATGCCGGATGTTCCGGTCTTGCAGCAGCTATCGTAGCAGGAGAAGCAGAAGTCGGCGGATGTCCTGTAGGTGGAGCACCGGTTGCAGCAAAAATCGGTGAGATTATGGGTGTTTCTGCAGATGGACAGGAGAGACAGACTGCATTTGTGAAATGTGCTGGAACATGTGAAAAAGCACAGGATGAATATGAGTATCATGGTGTGAAAGACTGTACTATGGTTAACATGATGCAGGATGGCGGTCCGAAAGGATGCGACTATGGATGCCTTGGATTCGGTTCTTGTGTGAAAGCCTGTCCGTTTGATGCAATCCATGTAGTAAACGGAATTGCAGTTGTAGATAAAGAGAAATGTAAAGCATGTGGAAAATGTGTTGCCGCATGTCCAAAAAAATTGATTGAGTTAGTACCATATAAACAGCAGACATTTGTACAGTGTAATTCAAACGAAAAAGGAAAAGCATTGATGGATGTTTGTGCGGTTGGATGTATCGGATGTAAATTGTGTGAGAAGAACTGTGAGGCAGGAGCTGTTACAGTTACGAACTTCCTTGCACATATTGATGCATCAAAATGTACAAACTGTGGAACTTGTGCAGATAAGTGCCCGAGAAAAGTAATTATTCCAAGAAAAATTCCGGTATCTTAATAATACGAATATCGGAAAGATAAAAATAATGGTAGTAAAAAGGAGTCTGATCCCATTGGGGATAGGCTCCTTTTTACTATATTCGCTTAGTGAGTATGTACACCTCGTTACTTGATGAGGTGTTTTCGAATCTAGTAACGAGGTATTTCTGATTATAAGTAGACAATTTTTGTTCCACTATTCTACGGTAAGAATTTGATAATCTTCTGTAATAAAGATTGCTTTTATTCCATCAAGCTGTTTGATCAATTTGGAAGCTTCTTCATAGCCGAGTGCATAACAGGTTGTGCTTAGCGCATCTCCGTCGACCGAACTGTCAGAGACAATTGTTACCTGATAGAGATTATTCTGACAAGGATAACCGGTGGAAGTATCCAATATGTGATGGTAAATGATATCATTCTTTTTGAAATATCTCTCATAATTGCCGGAAGAAACCACAGATTGATCCGTAATCTCCAGTTGTGTGATTGCCTTATTTTGTTCATCAAAAGGCTTTTGAATACCGATGGTAAAAGGCTGATCGTCGTAGCGATTACCAACTGCCAGAACATTTCCACCAAGATTGATCAGTGCATGATTGACGTTTTGGCTGAGTAAGTATTCTTTTAATTTATCAGCGATATATCCCTTGGCAATTCCACCTAAATCAATTTGCGCCTCCGGATCTTTGAGCGTTACGGTATTACCATCTATCACAACGTTCTGATAGCCGACATGAGTCAGGGCACTGGAAATAGAAGTGGCATCAGGGATGGTTCCGCTGTGTTCTCCGTTGAAATCCCAGAGCTTGCTTACCGGAGCAATTGTGATATCGAATTTGCCATCGGAAAGTTGACAATAGTATAAAGCAGTTTTCAAGATATCGATGGTGTCATCGGATACCGTAACGGGTTGCCCCTGCGCACGATTGATCTGTGCAATCTCACTGTTAGGAATTTCTGTACTGAATTTGTCTTCATAAGTCTGACAGATATCCTTACAGTGTTCCAGAATATCGGAATCCACGCCCCAGGCCTGAATCTGGACGACAGTATCAAAATAGATACCGGTAACCTGATTTTGCTCATTTTTACTTACGGATGTACAACCGGTAAGAAGGCAGAGCGGGCAAAGTAGAATCAGTAATTTCTTTAATTTTTTCATAGAAACCTCGAATTTATTTTTTTGTAATCGTCAGAATGCATGTGCTTGAACAAGAGATCATCAGAGTGTTTTGTTTGAAGCGAATGATATGCATTCATGTAATCCAAGATAATCACAAACGATTACTTCATGTACAAATATAATCGAAAACGATTACTTTGTAAATGATTACCTGATATAAACAGTAAAGATGATGCATTCAATTATTTGCTCAATCGAACATGTGGTTGCATTACTAAAAGTGGTGTGCTATGATGGTATGAAAGAGGATTAAGATATGAAGAAAAAAGATTTGATATTTATAATTGCGGTTCTTGCAATTGCAGGAATCTTTTTTGGTGTTCATCTGATTCAAGGGCGAACCACACAGGGAAAAGTGGAGGTTCATGTGGATGGAGAATTGTATGGCACATATGAGCTCTCCAAGGATCAAAAGATAAATATCCAAGATACGAATCAATTGGTGATTCGGGACAATGAGGCGAAGATGGAAGCAGCAAATTGTCCGGATAAGATTTGTGTCAATCAAAAAGCAATTTCAAAAGCAGGAGAAAGTATCATCTGTTTGCCGAATAAAGTGGTAGTGTCTATTGTCGGTGGAGAAGAAAAAGAGCTGGATGCGGTAACAAACTAAAAGCTTCGCCTGCGGGGAGGTAAGATGAAAAACAGAGCGGCATATTTTGGTGTGTTTACCGCACTTGCTTTGATGTTTAGTTATATTGAGACATTGATTCCAATCCAATTTGGGATTCCCGGAATCAAATTGGGTTTGGCTAATCTGATGATTGTAATTATGCTGTATAAAACAAACGCAAAAGAAGCAATGTTGCTTTCAGTCGTACGCATTTTGCTTTCTGGATTTTTGTTTGGAAATTTATCCAGCATTTTATATAGTTTGGCAGGGGGCGTGTTGAGCCTGTGCGTTATGGCTTTGTTGAAAAAGCAGGGAGGTTTCAGCGTGATCGGAGTCAGCGTTGCAGGAGGAGTTGCCCATAATGTCGGGCAACTTGTGGTAGCGATGCTCGTAGTAGAGACTTATCAGGTAGGGTATTATTTTCCGGTATTACTTGTT
>DAVZKO010000088.1:0-11773 GCA_052272205.1 Schaedlerella sp.
TGCCTGAATTGCCTCACGAAGTGGTGTGAACCATTTTCCTTCGTATACGATCTGTGCAAATTTATTGCCGAGATCTTTCTTTACTTCATATGTAGCACGGTCAAGAACAAGCTCTTCCAACTGCTCATGTGCAGCCATCAGAATTGTTCCGCCAGGTGTCTCATATACGCCACGTGATTTCATACCAACAACACGGTTCTCTACGATATCGATGATACCAATACCGTGTTTTCCGCCAAGACGATTCAGTTCTTTGATAATATCAGAAACTTTCATCTCTTTACCATTTACAGATTTTGGTACACCTGCTTCAAATGTCATTGTTACATATTCACCCTCGTCAGGAGCTTTCTCCGGTGAAACTCCGAGTACAAGTAAGTCATCATAATTAGGCTCATTAGCCGGATCTTCCAGTTCCAGACCTTCGTGGCTGATATGCCATAAGTTACGGTCACGGCTATAGCTGTGTTTTGCATCGAATGGAAGGTCGATACCATGCTGCTGGCAGTATGCAATTTCATCTTCACGAGACTGCATTGTCCAAACGTCTGTCATTCTCCAAGGAGCGATGATCTTGATGTCAGGAGCAAGTGCTTTGATACCAAGCTCGAAACGGATCTGGTCATTACCTTTACCTGTAGCACCATGACAAATTGCAACAGCACCTTCTTTACGTGCAATCTCAACCAATTTTTTAGCAATTGCCGGACGAGCCATAGAAGTTCCGAGAAGGTATTTGTTCTCGTATACTGCACCGGCTTTTACACAAGGTACGATGTAGTTATCACAGAAATCGTCTACAATATTTTCGATATATAATTTAGAAGCTCCTGATAATTTTGCACGTTCTTCCAATCCGTCCAATTCTTCTCCCTGTCCGCAGTCGATACAGCAGCAGATAACTTCGTATCCGAAATTCTCCTTTAACCAAGGGATAATAGCAGTCGTATCAAGACCGCCGGAATATGCTAATACAACTTTTTCTTTACTCATTTTTCATTGCCTCCTAATACTTCTTCAGTAAACTAAAATTTACTATACACCTCTTTTTATATTTATGCAATAGGAAATGTTAAAAAATTCATTTTATGCATATAATATACATCAAAATGAATATTAAGTGACAAAAAGAGTATGATTATGCATAGATTTTTCTCGCTTTTCTACTTTTATATAATAGTGGGATGTTGTTCTGAAATTCGTTCTATGATAAAATCATAGAAATGAGTACCTGTTTGGCAGCATTTTAAGCTGGTGCAGTTACGAAGATAAAATTAGATATGAATGCTGTATAAGATGTATAAAAGGAAGGAATTATACCTTATGAATAAAAAACTCGTAATTGGAATTTTGGCACATGTAGATGCCGGAAAGACAACATTGTCGGAAAGCATGCTGTATCAAAGTGGAAGTATTCGAAAACTCGGACGTGTTGACAAAGGAGATGCATTTCTGGATACGTACGAATTGGAAAGACAAAGAGGAATCACCATATTTTCCAAACAAGCTCAACTTGCTCTTCAAGATTTGCAAATTACACTTCTGGACACCCCCGGACATGTGGATTTTTCCGCAGAGATGGAACGAACATTACAAGTGCTCGATTATGCAATTCTTGTTATCAGCGGAGCGGATGGAGTGCAGGGACATACCGAAACTTTATGGAAATTATTAGAGCGCTACCAGATTCCGGTATTTCTCTTCATTAATAAAATGGATCAAGATGGAACAGACCAACTGAAATTAATGGAAGAACTAAAAGAACGCTTGGATGAAAATTGTGTAGATTTCAGTCAGACAGATGCAAACGATTGGAATGAATCCATTGCCATGTGCAGTGAAGCCTTACTTGAGCAATACTTAGAAAGCGGAGAAATCAAAACAACGCAAATTCGAAATTTAATTAAAAAAAGAAATTTGTTCCCATGCTATTTTGGTTCGGCTTTGAAGGTCACCGGTGTAGATGAATTTATGCATGGAATTGCAGATTATACAGAAGTGCCAGCCAAATCAACGGACACAGAATTTGGCGCAAAAGTATATAAGATCAGCAGAGATGAGCAAGGAAATCGTCTTACATATATAAAGGTAACAAACGGCTGCTTAAAAGTAAAAGATCTGTTGTCCGGTCAGGACAGAAGACGAGAGGAAAACTGGGAAGAGAAAGTAAATCAAATTCGAATCTATTCCGGCGCAAAATTTGAAACGGTAAATGAGGCAGAACAGGGTACTGTCTGTGCCGTTACCGGACTTAGTCGCACTTATCCGGGCGAAGGACTTGGGATTGAGAAGGATTCGGATATTCCGATTCTGGAGCCGGTTCTTACTTATCAGATTCAACTACCACAGGATTGTGAAGTACATCCTATGCTTGAGAAACTTCGCCAATTAGAGGAAGAAGAACCTCTTCTTCATATTATATGGAATGAAAAACTAGGAGAAATTTATGCACAGCTTATGGGCGAGGTTCAGATAGAGATATTAAAAAGTCTTATCTGGGAACGATTCCATGTGCGTGTAGAATTCGGTGCGGGGAATATCGTATATAAGGAAACTATCCGTGAACCGGTAGAAGGCGTCGGACATTTTGAACCATTGAGACATTATGCGGAAGTGCATCTGCTGTTGGAACCTGCGGAGGCGGGAAGCGGACTTCATTTCTTTACCAATTGTAGTCAGAATAAACTGGATTTAAACTGGCAGCGCTTGATCCTGACACATTTGGAAGAAAAAGAACATTGTGGTGTACTTACCGGTTCCGCAATAACAGACATGCACATTACATTAACTGCAGGAAGAGCACACCAAAAACATACAGAGGGTGGAGATTTTCGACAGGCGACATACCGTGCTGTACGACAGGGGCTTAAGAAGGCCGAAAGCATTTTACTTGAACCATATTATAGCTTTCGCCTGGAAGTACCTACCGATATGGTCGGTCGTGCAATGACCGATATTCAACGAATGAATGGAAATTTTGATACTCCGCTTGCACAAGGTGAGCTGACAATCCTGACAGGAACTGCTCCGGTTGTAACTATGAGAGACTATCAGACAGAAGTTATCAGCTATACCAAAGGACGTGGCCGATTATCCTGTACATTAGATGGCTACAAACCATGTCACAACCAAGATGAGGTGGTAGAAGCAATCGGTTATGACTCCGAACATGATCTGGATAATCCAACCGGTTCTGTATTCTGTGCACACGGGGCCGGATTTGTTGTAAGATGGGATGAAGTGGAAGAATATATGCATCTGGAACATTCTCTGGAAACCGAAGAGCATACATCGGAAGAAATCACTTTTCCAACGGCTGCGGCCAGACGGGCATCCACATATCTGAACTTGACGGAAGAAGACCAGCGGGAATTAGATGCGATGGTAGAAGCGTCCAGACGCAAACGTGATGCTGCAAGAAAACATTATGCTTACCGAAAAGATTTTTCCTCAAAAAAGGACACTGCCAATCATGTTAGTACCAAGTCCTATTCCGAAAAAAAGAAACAAAAAGAATATTTACTCGTAGACGGATATAACATCATCTTTGCTTGGGAAGAGCTCAATGAACTTGCACAAGTTAATATGGATGCAGCCAGAGGACGCTTACAGGATATTTTATGTAACTATCAGGGTATTAAAAAATGTAATCTGATCTTAGTGTTTGATGCCTATAAAGTAGAGGGATTTCCAGGAGAAGTACAGAAATATCATAATATACATGTTGTGTATACAAAAGAAGCAGAAACAGCAGATCAGTACATCGAGAAAGTTGCACATGAGATTGGAAGAAAATATCAGGTTACGGTTGCCACATCGGATGGAACAGAACAAGTCATTATACGCGGTCAGGGGTGCCAGCTCTTATCAGCAAAAGAATTGAAAGAAGAAATCGTTCTTGTCAACAAAGAATTGAAGCAATATTATCCGGATGGAGATTCCGGTTCCGCTCACAGAAATTATCTCTTTCATTATCTGGATGAAGATACCGCAAAACAAATGGAAGATGTGCGCTTGGGGATATCTCCCTCAAAATAGAAGCGGTCTGTATCCCTTATTTTATATCATGAAAGTACAGAACAGAAGAAATATAGTATCTTATAAGGTATGGACAAAGAAAAAAACAACGCAACTACTTGACAAATAGATAAATGTGAGTAAAAATTTGTAAGAGTAGATTTTAGTAGAGTAAAGTAAAAAAGACAAACGTAACTGTGAGGGGACACGCAGATACGAAAAATCCAAAATGGAGAATCAAGATGGATAGAAAACAAATATTAGATGAAAAGAAACGAATTGTAATTAAAGTCGGAACAACTACGATTACATATGAAGAAACAGGAAACATCAATCTCGATAAGCTGGAAAAATTTGTGAGGATTCTAATTAATCTTCGCAACAAAGGAAAAGAAGTGATTGTAGTATCTTCCGGTGCGGTTGGAGTCGGACGAAGTGCATTGGGACTGGAACATAAGCCGGAAACGGAAGCTGCAAAGCAGGCCTGTGCTGCAGTAGGTCAGGGACGACTGATGATGATATATGAAAAATTATTCAATGAATATAGTCAATTAACCGCTCAGGTACTTCTGACGAAAGAATCTATTACCAATACCGAGTGCCGTAAAAATGCCCGACAAACATTCGATGAATTGCTGCGTATGAATGTCGTGCCGATCGTAAATGAGAACGATGCGATTTCCGTTGATGAATTAGCCTATGGAAATTTTGGAGATAACGATACTTTGGCTGCCAATGTAGCGGAGCTTGTGGATGCGGATTTGCTGATTTTAATGTCTGATATTGAAGGCATGTATACTGCCGACCCGAAAAAGAATCAAAATGCAAGATTCATCCATACCGTTGTTGAGATTGACGAATCACTCGAGGCTATGGCAGGAGGTTCTGCAAGTGATTTTGGAACCGGCGGTATGATGACGAAAGTCAATGCTGCCAAAATTGCAACTCATGCAGGTGCAGATATGATTATTGCAAACGGAGATAATATTTATGCAATCAATGATATCATGGCCGGAAAGAAAGTCGGAACACTGTTTCTTTCCAAAGAACATGGAAAACAGATGGAAAATGAATTGGCTCCGGAGCGGGCAAAGTTTCGTAGACAAGTAAAGATCCTGAAAAAAATGGAAGGAAAATCAGAGGGACAAAAAAATACGGATTTGCTTTCGAGCGAAGAGCAGGCAACAGGAGGAAGTTATGGAAAATTATATGGAAATACTTGGTAGACGTGCAAAGGCCGCATCAAGAGAGGGCGGTAAACTTGGAACTGATGCAAAGAACCGCGGACTTCTCACCGTAGCGGAGGAACTCATCCGTCAGAAGGAATATTTGCTGGAAGAAAATGCCAAAGATGTAGAAGCTGCAAAAGAAAAAGGTGTAAAAGAGTCTCTTGTAGACCGTCTGCAATTGACCGAAACAAGAATTGAAGGGATGGCAGAAGGTTTGTGTCAGGTTGCTGCACTCGAAGATCCGATCGGAGAAGTACTTGGCATGAAGACAAGACCAAACGGATTACAGATTGGTAAAAAAAGAGTCCCTCTCGGAATTGTCGGAATCATCTATGAATCCAGACCGAATGTAACGGCGGATGCTTTTGGACTTTGCTTCAAAACCGGAAACGCAGTTATCTTAAGAGGCGGAAGTGATGCGATCCATTCAAACCTTGCAATTGTAAAAGTTATCAAAGAAGGGTTAATGAAAGAAAAACTTCCACAAGATTTGATTTTACTTGTAGAAGACACCAGTCGTGAAGTGGTTGCGAATATGATGAAGCTGCATGGCTTGATTGATGTTTTGATTCCGCGAGGCGGAGCAGGACTGATTGCTAATGTTGTAGCGAACAGTACCGTGCCAGTCATTGAAACCGGAACCGGAAACTGTCATGTATATGTCGATGACAGTGCAGATTTGAATATGGCAACCGAGATTATCGAAAATGCAAAAACACAGAGAATGGGTGTATGTAATGCCTGTGAATCACTTGTTATTCATGAAAAGATTGCAGAACTTGCCATTCCTCAGATTGTACAGTGTTTGAAAAATCATGGCGTCGAAGTACGTGGAGATGAACGTGCACAAAGAATCAGCAGCGATGTCTGCCCGGCAACCGAAGAAGATTGGGGTACAGAATATCTGGATGCAATCATTTCCATGAAGGTTGTAGATTCTCTGGATGAGGCAATCGCGCATATCAATCAATACAACACCGGACATTCTGAGTCGATTATCACTCAGAATTACGAACATGCATTAAAATTCCAGAATGAAATTGATGCTGCAGCCGTTTATGTGAACGCATCGACACGATTTACCGATGGATTTGAATTCGGATTTGGAGCTGAGATTGGAATCAGTACACAGAAACTGCATGCACGTGGACCGATGGGATTAGAAGCTTTGACAACGACAAAATATATTATTTTTGGTGATGGCCAAATCAGGAAATAAAAATATTCACAAAAAAGTCAGAAGAAAACTGTTGAAAAGTAGGAAAACAGAAAATCTGACTTTTTGTCTTGCATAATATACATTACAGGTGTATACTTATGCATAAATTAAGAATAAACATGCATAAAATAATGTTTTCATTCACGCTATAGAAATATAACAGATGAATAACAGGACGTTATGAGATATAGAAAGGAAGTTTTACCTATGATAAAAGTAGGAATTATTGGAGCAACAGGCTATGCAGGAGGAGAATTGGTTCGAATCTTAATGGGACACAAGGAAGCAGAGATCAAGTGGTTCGGCTCAAGAAGTTACATCGATAAAAAGTATGCATCTGTATACCAGAACATGTTTCAGATTGTAGATGCAACTTGTATGGATGACAACATGGAAGAACTTGCGAACCAGGTGGATGTTATCTTTACTGCAACACCACAAGGATTATGTGCCTCTTTGGTTAATGAAGAGATTCTTTCAAAAGTAAAAATCATTGATTTAAGTGCCGATTTCCGAATCAAAGATGTTGCTACATACGAAAAATGGTATGGAATTGAGCATAAAAGTCCACAGTTCATCGAAGAAGCTGTCTATGGTTTGTGTGAGATCAACAGAGACGATGTAAAACACGCAAGACTGGTAGCTAATCCGGGATGTTATACAACTTGTTCTATTTTGACAGCGTATCCGCTTGCAAAAGAAGGTCTTATCGATATGAGTACATTGATCATTGATGCCAAATCCGGTACATCCGGAGCGGGAAGAGGAGCTAAAGTTCCGAATCTGTTCTGTGAAGTGAATGAGAATATGAAAGCATATGGTGTTGCAACCCACAGACATACTCCTGAGATTGAAGAGCAGCTCGGATATGCGGCAGGCGAGAAGGTAGTACTGAACTTACTCCGCATCTGGTACCTATGAATCGTGGAATCCTTGCAACAGAATATGCAACACTGAAAAAAGAGGTTACTTACGAAGAAGTAAAAGCAATATATGATAAATATTATGCAAATGAAAAGTTCGTTCGTGTATTGGATAAAGATGTGTGTCCTGAAACCAAATGGGTGGAAGGTAGCAATTATGTAGATATCAATTTTAAGATTGATCCACGAACAAACAGAATCATTATGATGGGAGCAATCGACAACCTCGTAAAAGGTGCTGCCGGTCAAGCTGTACAGAATATGAACCTGATGTTTGGATTGAAAGAAACAGAAGGACTGGAACTTGTTCCAATGTTCCCGTAGGAGGTAAAAAGATGACAATCCGTACAATGACAATTGAAGATTTTGATCAGGTTCATGCACTCTGGATGACGATACGTGGATTTGGAATTCGAAGTATTGATGATTCCAGGGAAGGTGTGGAACGTTTTTTAAAACGGAATCCAACTACAAGTGTGGTTGCAGAAATGGATGGCAAAATCGTCGGCAGTATTTTATGCGGTCACGATGGTCGAAGAGGATGTCTTTATCATGTATGTGTAGATGAAAATTATCGCCGTCATGGTATCGGAAAAGCGATGGTCGTACAGGCAATGCAGGCACTAAAAGCGGAACAGATCAATAAAGTTTCTTTGATCGCATTTTCTGTAAATGATATCGGAAATGCATTCTGGAATACCATTGGCTGGACAAAGAGAGAAGATTTGAATTATTATGAATTTGTATTAAATGAAGCAAATATTACTGCGTTCAATGAACAGTAAAGCGTTTATACTTAAGGAGGAGAGAACATGAAAATTATCGATGGTGGTGTAACTGCAGCAAAAGGATTTGAAGCAGCTTCCGCAGCAGCCGGAATCAAATACCAGGGACGAACAGATATGGCCATGATCTATAGTAAAAAGCCATGTAAAACAGCCGGTGCATTTACAAGTAATCTGGTAAAGGCCGCTCCGGTTATCTGGGATAGAGGAGTCGTAGAAAGCGGTGTGAAATCACAGGTTGTTGTAGTAAATTCAGGAATTGCTAACGCATGTACAGGAGAAGAAGGACTGCGTTATTGTCAGGAGACTGCTCAAAAAGCGGCTGAAGTTATGGGGGTAGAAGCAGAAGGTGTTCTGATCGGTTCTACCGGTGTTATCGGTATGCAGATGCCGATGGATAAAGTAACTGCAGGAATTGAAAAACTTGCTGCTGCAAAACAGGCAACAAGAGAAGCCGGACATCAGGCTGCAAAAGCAATTATGACAACGGATACAAAAGAAAAAGAAGTTGCAGTGACAATTGAAATCGGAGGACAGACTGTAACGATCGGTGGGATGGCAAAAGGTTCCGGAATGATCCATCCGAATATGTGTACAATGCTTTCTTATGTTACAACAGATGCCGTAATTACGAAAAAAGCACTTGTTAAGGCATTGAAAGCCGATGTCAAAGATACTTATAATATGATTTCCGTAGACGGAGATACTTCTACCAATGATACTGTACTTGTCCTTGCAAATGGGAAGGCAAAAAATCCAAAGATCCATTATGGAACTGACGATTATCAGAAATTTGCAGAGGCACTTCACTATGTAAATGAAACACTTGCAAAAAAAATGGCAGGTGACGGAGAGGGTGCAACTGCACTATTTGAGGTCAAAATTGTAGGAGCTGCGTCAAAATCGCAGGCAAAAGTACTCGCAAAATCTGTTGTATGTTCCAATCTGACAAAAACAGCAATCGCCGGCCATGATGCAAACTGGGGACGAATTTTGTGTGCAATGGGATATTCCGGAGCAGAATTCGAACAGAATAAAGTAGATTTATTCTTTGAAAGTGCAGCCGGTAAAATCCAGCTTATCAAAGACGGAGTCGGACTGGATTTTGACGAAAACAAAGCAACTGCAATTCTTTCCGAACCGGAAGTAACAGCAATTGCAGATTTAAAAGAAGGCAATGAACAGGCAACTGCATGGGGATGTGACCTGACACATGGTTATATTGATATCAATGCAGATTACAGAAGCTAAAGTAAAAGAGGTAAACAAGTTATGAACGAAAATATGAATCAGTATTTGGAAAAAGCAAGTGTGCTGATTGAAGCACTTCCATATATTCAAAGATTCAACAGAAAAATCATCGTTGTAAAATACGGTGGAAGCGCTATGGTTGATGAAGAACTGAAAAAGAAGGTCATCGAAGATGTGACCTTGTTGAAACTGGTTGGATTCAAACCGATCATTGTACATGGCGGCGGTAAGGAGATTAGCAAGTGGGTAGGCAAAGTCGGTATGGAACCCAAATTCATCAACGGACTTCGTGTGACGGATGCCGATACCATGGAAGTTGCGGAAATGGTTCTTGGTAAGGTCAATAAGAGTCTGGTCCAGTTGGTAGAAGAGCTTGGTGTCCGAGCAATCGGAATCAGTGGCAAAGACGGAGGACTTCTGAAAGTTGAGAAAAAATATTCTGACGGAAAGGATATCGGATTTGTTGGTGATGTAAAAGAGGTCAATGCGGACATTCTTTATGATTTGTTGGAAAAAGATTTTCTCCCTATCGTCTGCCCAATCGGAATGGATGATGATTACAATACATATAACATCAATGCCGATGATGCAGCATGTGCGATTGCCCGTGCAGTAAAGGCTGAAAAACTTGCCTTCCTGACAGACATTGAAGGTGTTTACAAAGACCCTGGCGATCCAAAAACATTGATTTCTGAACTTACAGTAAAAGAAGCGCGTAACCTGATAAATGATGGATATATTGGTGGCGGTATGCTTCCAAAACTCAATAACTGTATCGAGGCAATTGAAAACGGTGTATCCAGAGTGCATATTTTAGACGGAAGAATTCCACATTGTGTTCTTCTTGAAATATTTACAAACAAAGGAATTGGTACAGCAATTCTGGATGATGAGGAAAGCAGGTATTATCATGGTGAATAATAAAATAACAGAAGCAGAAGAGAATCTTTTACACGTGTACAATCGTTTTCCGATTGTGTTAGACCATGGAAAGGATGTATATCTGTATGATGCAGACGGGAAAAAATATTTGGATTTTGCGGCAGGAATTGCAGTGTGTGGACTCGGCTACAGCAATCAGGAATTAAAGGATGCATTAAAAGATCAAATTGACAAATTATGTCATACTTCCAATTTATATTTTCATGAAAGCTGTGGTGAGGCAGCAAAGAAACTGAATGAGATTTCTGATATGGATCGTGTGTTCTTTACAAACAGTGGAACCGAAGCCATTGAAGGTGCACTGAAATCTGCACGTGAATATGCATACACTAAGAAGTCCGGAAGATATGAGATCATCGCCATGGAAAATTCTTTCCACGGACGTTCTATCGGAGCTGTTTCTGTAACAGGAACAGAACATTACAGAACCCCATTTGAGCCACTGCTTCCGGGCGTCCGGTTTGCAGAGTATAACAATCTGGAAAGCGTAAAAGCACTTGTGAACGATAAGACGTGTGCGATTATTCTGGAGCCATTACAGGGGGAGGGCGGAATCCACCCCGCAACCAAAGAATTTATGGAGGGGATCCGTAAAATTTGTGACGAAAATGATATTTTGATGATCTGTGATGAAATCCAGTGTGGTATGGCCAGAACAGGTTATATGTTTGCTTGGCAGGAATATCAGGTAAAGCCGGATATTATGACAATGGCAAAAGCAATCGGTAACGGAATTCCGGTGGGGGCATTTGCAATGACAGAAGAAGTTGCCAAATATTCTATGGAGGCCGGAGACCATGGTTCCACTTATGGAGGAAACCCACTTGCCTGCACAGCAGTAAAAACAGTCATTGATATTTTCCAGAGAGATAAGATTGTAGAGCATGTAAAAGAAGTAGGTACATATCTTTCTGCTTGTCTTGAAGAGCTGGTTCAGAAATATGATTTCGTAAAAGAATCCCGTGGAAAGGGATTGATCCAGGGAATCGAATTAACCAAGCCTGCCGGAGAAATCATTACCAAAGCTCATGAAGAAGGACTGTTGATCATCACAGCAAAAGGAAATACCATTCGTTTTGTTCCTCCACTTATTATCACAAAGGAACAGATTGATGAAATGATTGAAAAATTAGAGCGTGCATTTGCATAACATTGCATAAAAACCAACAATCGGGACATACCATGTAAGAAAGAAGATTACGGAGGTATGTATTCGATGGTTGGTTTTTTCATTGCATTGTTATCTGGAGCACTGATGAGTGTACAAGGTGTATTTAATACGAAAGTAACAGAAACAACAGGAATGTGGGTGTCAAATGGATGGGTCCAGTTAACAGCCTTTCTTGCATGTGCGATCGGCTGGCTGATCGCCGGCAGAGATGATATTCTGACAATCGGAAAAGTAGA
>DAVZKO010000089.1:0-11708 GCA_052272205.1 Schaedlerella sp.
AATCGGAAAGTCAGCGTTAGTTGAGAAGTTTGCAGATGATGTAGGTCTGCCGTGCGTATCATTGCTTGGAAGCCAGCTTGCCCCAGAGGATATTATTGGAATTCCTAGAATCAGCGGAGAAACATCAGAGTTTCTTCCACCGAAAATGATTGCAAGAAAAGAGCCGTATGTACTCTTTTTAGATGAATTGAATGCTTGTTCTCAGGAAGTACAGAAAGCCTTTTATAGTCTAATTTATGAAAAACGAATCGGGGAATATCATTTGCCGGAAGGCAGTATTGTAATTGGCGCAGGTAACCGGTCAAAGGACAGCGCAATTGTCAAAACCATGTCTTCTGCACTGGTAAATCGAATGTTTCATGTACAGCTCAAAGCAAATCCGCAGCAGTGGCTTACATGGGCATATGAAAATGGCATCCATCCGTGGGTGATAGATTATATTACACAACGTCCGGATCATCTGTTTTCAGAACCGCCAAAGACCGAAGAGCCGTACTCCACACCTCGTTCATGGCATATTCTGAGCGACATTTTAAAAGAATACGGAGTGGGAGAAAAACCAATATCACAGGATACCCTTCGTATGCTTACTTATGGATGTGTTTCGACAACACATGCAAGCATGTTCCTTGCATATACCAAGCAATTGGGGAATAAGCATCTGCTGAATGACATCATCAAAGGAACAGAAAAATGGCCTGCAAAACCGGAAGAACGTGACGTACTTTATTTTCTTGCACAGTCATTCCGGGCAAAACTGATTCATGAACTTCCGGAGAAAAAGCAGAAAATGAATAAGGATGCACAGGCACTGGCTTATCGTGCGAAAGCAATGATTAAGGAACTTGCAGTAATCAATGTAGAGATTGCACAGATGGTAGTTTTGGTTGATGCGGGAGAACAGCTTCCAGAGTGGTTTATGGTTGAAATAGTCAGAGATTTACCACGACTTGTGAAAGGAATGTAATGAGAATAAGATGTGTGTTGCAGATTACACACAGGAAAGGAATGAAAATGGCGAAACGAAAGAACGGTAAGAACCAAGAAATGAAAAGAAGTGTATCGGAAGAAAACCTGATACAGGGAATCGCATTGCAACGTTCAAATCCATTATTCTCCCAACTCGGTGGGTGTATGTATACAAGGAGTACGGCAACGCTTGGAAAGAAAACGGCAGCAGTTGTGACTTCACAAGGTGGAATATATTTGAATCGAGATTATAGATTAAATCCGATGCAGTGGCTAAACGTGATTGCTCATTGTCAGCTCCATTTAGCATTTGGGCACTTCGATGCAGAGAAAATGCCAGGATATGAAATTCTAAAAGAAGATGGAACTGTGGAAAAGAAGGTAGCATGCAATTTATATTTATGGAATATGGCTTGTGATATGTACATTACAAAGTTCCTAAATGATATTAAATGTGGCATATCGATCAGTTCCAATCCGGAGGATATTTGCAGGGGGAGTCTGATGGATGAACAGAAAATATATGAGTATCTTGTGGAGAATCATTTGGAATCATCGGAATTATATTTTGGAACAGCAGATGCTCATCTTCTGGACATGCAGGGATTGGAACATCCCAAGGTATATGAATCGGGAAGGGGGAATTATCATGCTAGACAGTTTGCCTTTGCTTTATCCCATGCAGTAACAGATGCTGTAAACACCGCAGGAGGATATGCGGAAGAACAAGAAAACAAGGTGACAAAATCACAAAAAACTGCAGGATGGTTTGTGAACCATTATCCGCTGTTGGGTGGCATGGCATCGGCATTTCAGATTGTAGAGGATTACCGCTTCTGTATACAAAATGAAATACAGGTTGCTGCAGTAAATGTTACATGTGGGGAAATATATGTAAATCCGGCAGCAGGACTTAGTGAAGAAGAATTAAAATTCGTACTGGCTCACGAGTTCCTACATGTCGGATTGCAGCATCATGCCCGATGTCAGGGGCGAAATCAGTATCTTTGGAATGTGGCATGCGATTATATCATCAACAGCTGGTTGGTAGATATGAGGATTGGACAGATGCCGGAAGGGGTTCTGTATGATGAAGATTTAAAAAATAAATCCGCGGAAGAAATCTATGATCTGATGCTGGAAAAAATACAAAGCTTTCGGAAAATGAATACACTGAGAGGATATGGAAAGGGCGATATGGTAACAGATATAACAGGAAGTGCAAATAGGAGCAGGTCAAAGCTGTCCGGAGTAGAACTCGATGAATTCTGCAGAAACGCACTGCAGCAAGGTCTGGAATATCAACAGGCAAATCAACGAGGATACATTCCGGCAGGATTGATCGAAGAAATTCGTGCCCTGTCTATGCCAGCAATTCCATGGGATGTGAAACTCGGGAGATGGTTTGATGAGAACTTCCCAACACTGGAAAAGAAACGCTCTTATGCCAGACCAAGCAGACGACAGGGAGCTACACCAGATATTGCCAGACCGAGATATGTAATTGATGAGGTGGTAAAAGAAGGAAGAACATTCGGAGTTGTTATTGATACATCCGGTTCTGTCAGCACCAGACAGCTTGGAATGGCACTGGGAAGCATTGCAAGCTATGCAGTTGCAAAGGAAGTACCGTTCGTGAGAGTGGTGTTCTGTGACGCAGAAGCCTACGATGCGGGATATATGTCACCGGAAATGATAGCTGATCGGGTGGAAGTAAAAGGCAGAGGTGGAACGAAACTGCATCCGGGAATAAATTGTCTGGAACAGGCAAAAGATTTCCCGAAGGACGGTCCGATTCTGATTATTACGGATGGGATGATCGAGGATCAATTGTATGTCAGACACCGACATGCGTACTTGCTACCGAAAGGGAAAAGACTGCCGTTTAAGGCGGGCGGAGAGATATTCTACTTTGAATAAGAAAAATAAAAGAGGCGAAGTTCAAAAATCGTGGAAATGACGGTAATGAACGGTCTCTTTTATTTTTTTTGCTTTTCTGATATATCGTTAATAATTTGCTGAATATGAACCAGATGTGTAGCGGATAATCCGGTGACTTCTATATAGCTACGTTGATCTAACTCCAACAGATAATCGGTTGTTACAGAAAAGAAACGAGATAACTTAATTAGCATTTCAATAGAGGGTAAAATGTTATTGTTTTCCCAGTTAGATACAGTTTGTTTGGATACATCAAGTTTCTCAGCTAATTGAACCTGATTTAAACTATGAGCAATTCGAAGTTCTTTTATAACGTCTCCCAGCATGGTATTCCTCCCGACTTATTATAGTTAGGCTACTAAAGGGAAAGAACATTTACAAAATACTATGGTATTGCTATAATGGACTAAAGCGTTAATGAAAGAAGTCTTCAATTGGTGTGGAGAGAACCTGTGATAAGCCGTAAAGTTCAATGTCAGTGACAGTTCGACTTTGATCTTCGATACGGGAGATCGAGCCACGGCAGATATAGATAGCCAAAGTTTCTAATTTGGCAGATAATTCCTGTTGACTCATGTGTTTTTCTTTTCGCAATTGTTTTACTTTAGCACCAATTATATTCTTATGATAACTGTCGATAATGCGAGCCATAAATAATCCTCCTGTCTTGTAATAGGACAACTTCAATGCTATACTAATTATCAAGAAAAGTTGTCCTGTGATAGGACAATATATGGAATCGAACGACAAAATATGTCCGACAGAAAAATATATAAAATGACATCATGTGTCTATGTGAGTTCCTATAATAATGGAAAACATAGGAGGCCAGAAGAGAATGAAAAAAGAAGCGGAAGATAAAGCGGAACGGGTATTATCAATTTATTCAAGATTACAGAGCGGAAAAATTTTATACAAGGCAGAAGAGAGCAATCGATATGGTGTTGCACCAAGAACAATTCAGAGGGATATTGCCGACATACAGAGCTTTCTTCAGAACCAGAATAGCGAAACCGGCGAGATACAAGAAATTGTATTCGATAAGAAAAACGGTGGATACAGACTGGAAACAAAAATACAGAGTAATTTGAATCCAGCGGAAATATTGGCAGTCAGCAAAGTGCTGTTGGAAAGCAGATCACTCGTAAAATCAGAGATGTTTCCAATCATCAATAAATTGCTCAATTCATGCAGTAATGAAACGGAATCGAAGCAGATTCGTGACCTGATTGGAAATGAGATGCATCATTATATAGAATTGCAGCATGGCAAAAAAATGTTAGAAAGAATCTGGTTGTTGGAACAGGCTGTCAAAACACAACGATACATTCAGATTCGATATAAAAAGACAAAGAATCAGGAAGTAGTAGAACGAAAGGTGAAGCCGGTCGGCATTATGTTTTCGGAATTTTACTTTTACATGACAGCATTTATCGAAGGCATAGATAAAGAAAAAGAATTCCAGAATCCGGACGATGTGTTTCCGACGATATACAGAATAGATCGTCTGGAGCAGATAGAAGTACTGGAAGAACATTTTTCTATTCCATATGTAGAAAGATTTGAAGAGGGGGAATTTAGAAAACGAATTCAATTCATGTACGGAGGCAGACTACGAAAAATCAAATTCAAGTATACCGGAAATTGCCTGGATGCGATATTGGACAGGCTGCCGACAGCGGAGATTGTGAAACGAGAGGAGGACGGCGTGATAGTTAAGGCAGAAGTGTTTGGGGATGGAGTGGATATGTGGATGAGGAGCCAAAAGAAAGAAATTAATCTTTTGTGAGTGTCATAGAAAATAAAATGATAAGAAGTGGAGAGTTGTTTTGACTCTAGTCAGCATACAATACCAGACGTATTGTTATTGGATAGTGATGTAGATAATGGTATGGGAATTTGATATTTGTTGTGTGGATTTAGATAGCAGGAAGGTGAGTGGATAGAATATGGGACTGTTTCATTTTTTCTTAGAGGATTTGGATTTGGATTCCATTTTCAAGAAGGGTGATGATATTTTTAAAGAACAGCATGAAAATGGATATAAGAAAGCAGCAGGAGCATACCAACTTGCAATAGAGGATATTCAAAAGGTATATAAAGGTGTCCGAGAGGAAATTGATAATGGGGAGAAATTAAAATTAGAGAAAAAACTGTTGCAAACGAAAACTAAATTACAAAGTGAAATAAATGACCAAATTGACCGCGTGAGTTTCATGTATCATAAACCCAAGGAAGTAATACAAGAGATTGCATTCAGTAAGAGTGTACTTGATGATTCATTTAGTTATATGCAAACAGGAGAAGAGATGGGGGATACGGTGATGCAAGGAAAGAGTATGAAGAAAGAATGAGAGAAATAAAAATGGAGAATATTTTGACAATTGAAAATGGTAATGTTAAACAATTGATAGATGAAATAATTAGATTACTGACAACACGATCAGAATTGGGAATTTTATTAAATCAGAAATGGAAATGGTATTAAGACTTTTAGTGAATTGCTGAGGAATATTGATGAAATCAAGATGTGAAGGAGAAAAACAAAATGGGACTTGGAGATTTTTTTTGGTATTTAGGAGATATATTAAGTGATGCAAAAGATTGGGCAGAAGACAGAGTGACGGATGTGGGGTTGGCTGCAATGGATGTTGGGTCAAAAATAGAAGAAATTGGCACAGGTTCAGTAGAAATAGCAAAAGACCTATCCAAAGTTGTTTCGGGACAAGTTCTTGCGGATGCGGCTAATGATGTGCTGAATGAAACAATAGGGAGATTAAATGATGTTAATGAAAATAATAAGAGAATAGTGTCAGAGACAAATAGTAGAATAAAAAGGACACAAAATGAGCATAAGCAAGCTGTTCACAAATTAGTTTTGCAGAAACAGAAAGTACATCAGGAAGTATTAAAACCGTATATTCAAATAATGGATAAATTGGTCTATGATGCTAGATACACAGGATGTCGTTTAGAAATAGAAACGGTTGATTTCGGGCTTGGAGACTTAAACCAGCAATATTACGCTTCGCACGGTAAAAGTGAAATAACGCTTGTTTCGTATATTGCTCCAGCGATAGATGTAGTATCGAAATTGTCTAAAAGTATAAAAATGGAGGAAGAAATTAGTCGGGCAAAAGAGGAAAATGAGAGATTAAAAAGTGAAAAGGCGAAGGTTTATGCAAAGTGTAAATCAATTGAGCAGGTAACTGAATTTATGAATTCTGCATACAATGTTGTGGATTTGTTAAAGAAACAGGCTATGGTAAAAATAGGAGAAGTGCGAGATTTGGTTGATAAGAAAGGCTGTACATGCGTTAATTTTTTGGATAGGGACATTGTTTTGTTAAAGGATTGCACAAATACAGTCGTATTGCTGAATTCAATAGTGAATACCCAGTTAATAAATGAAAAAGGAATCATTAATCCGGTTTACAAAAAATATATAGAAGAACAGTTAAAAGGAGATGAGCGGAATGGTAGACTGGGATAAAATAGAGGCTGGAAAGAGTAGAGAATATGATAGAAAGAAATTTGAAAATGCGAAAGCGATGAGAGAATATAAGGAAACGCAATTTAATGGAAAACAAACAGTCGATGATGAATATACAGGGGACAAGATACATAAGAAAAAGCAAAGCGCAGAAAGAAAATATCGGAGTAAAGCAAATAAACATTTGGCAAATACAGACCATGTCAAACCATTAAAAGAAGGATTTGAAGAAACCAAGTACAATTATTTTGTTTCGGACGAACAGACGAAGAATGCGCTAAATAAGGAATCAAATTTTGCTCTTACAAACGGAAATCTTAATCAGTCCAAAAAAGAAAAAACAAATAGTGTATTTGTATCAAATAGTGCGGATTTGAGTGACGAAACAAAGGCAAGGATGCTTCAAAAAGAAAGAGAAGCCAATAAAGCATTCAAGAAAGACATTGGAAAAGCTACGTTACAAGGCGTTGGGGACGTTGCAGTAGAAGGGGCTGTTCAAAGAGGAAAATATGGTGCATTGTATGCTTCATTAGATAATGTGGCAGGGGTTTTACAAGGAGAAAAAGATTTTAGCGAAGCACTTTCAGATACTATTTGTGTTACATTAAAAAGTGGAGTTGATGGTGCTTGTTCAGACGTTTTAGAAGTTGCGGCAAAAGGAGAAACAGATAGATTAAAAGATGTACTAGCGAATTCGAAGATTGGAAACAGGCTGTCGGAAATGTCGAAAAACAACAATTTTTCAGATGTAATGAATAGTCCTGAGATGAAAAGTAAATTTCAGAATATTGTAAAAAATGAAAATTTGGGATTGATTGTTGGAGCAGCAACTGCAGTAGGAACACTGACATATAGTCTTTTTAATGGCGATATTTCAATGGAAGAATATAGAAGTCAATTGCTAGAAACAGGTATTAGTATGGCAGTTTTTTATCAAGTCGCATTGGTTACTGCGCCGTATGGATTGGTTGCATCAGTAGTAGTAAATTTTGTCGCAAATAAAGTAATGGAATCGATAAAAAAAATATTCGAAGAAGACCAGAAAAGGCTAATTAGAATAGAAAACTATAGAGCTATTGCTAGACAAGCAGAAGAGGAAGGGAATAAGATTGAAAAAATACTGCATTCTGCAAAGATAAAGTATGAAAAGGAAACAGCAACGGCACTGAGATACATGGAAGAGGCTTGTAACAACGGTGATGAGATTACCTATAGTAAAGGATTATTATGTTTATGTGATTGTTATGGATTGGATTTAGCAGTTAAAACCAAAGAAGATATGTTAAAAATGCTTGTGGGAAATAATGGACAATTAAAGTTAGGAGAAGAGGTGGGGGTAAGATATTAATGCAAAAAGAGGAGATGCGATGGATGAGAATCAGGCTACTTAAGTTGGATAAGTGAAGTTGAATATATCACTATTTAAAATGAAAAGACGAATGGGGAAAAGGGAAAATGAAGACAATGAGAAAAAAGAAACTTATTTGTGCAGTTATGATTGCAGTTGTGCTAGTTGCATGTGGAAAATCGGAGCAGAGCGAGTCACCTAACATGAAAGCTAAAACAGAAAAAACGCAGATGCAAGAGAAGAATACAAAAGAAAAGGCGGAAGCGAAAGTGACGAATAAGGAATTCTTAGGAGACTTAATAACAGGATTACAAAATAGATGGCAGGATACTGATTCAATAACGGATGATACATCTGTAATGGAAACAAGGAATATCCACAAGGAAGCAGTACAGAAGGAAATGGATGCGATCTCGAAATACAAAGATAAAGAATTTGAGGATCCGAAATTAGGTGAACTGGCACAGAAATACATTTCTGCGCTGGAAAAGCAAAAGCAAGCATCAGATTATGAAGATGATTCTGAGAAATATGATGAATGTTGGTCTCAGGGATATGAAGCAAGAATGGAGTACTTGAAAACCATCAATTCAGAGTACGGATTATATAAAATGGGAGATGACTCATTTAGGGAAGAACTTCAATCTAATATTGAGGTTTTCCAACCAATTGATGCGGACAAAATAACAAATATTGATTGGGAGGGACTCTATACAACAAGTTATGCCAATATTAAGAATTATGCGTTCTATGTTTCAACGATAGATACACAGAGTAAAACAGGAACGGTCACGATGTATTCTGCAGTGGATGACAATCCTGATTCCGCTCCGGTGAAAGCAACAGTTCTTGATGATAATCGTTTGTATTTTGAATATGTAGATGAAGCTCATAGTACAGATGATAATTACACGGTAAAGTTCATTTTAAGTAAGACAACAGACGCTGCTGCTCCATATACATTGACATTAGTTTGGAACACCGTAAATGAATCTACAGATACGAATGTTCATGATCTGGTAATCTCGTTTAATGATAATGAATTAGATGAGGTGAATATGAATCGACAATAAGGTAAATGCGTTGAAAAACAATTGCATATTATAACAGTGAAACAAAGAATCAATCGGTGAAGTCATATGAGGCTTCGCCGATTTTTCTTTTACAAAGCAAAGGAAGGAGGCGTGTAATTTGGGTTGGGAAATCTTAGTAACAGTAAAACGAATCGGTAAAACGATGTTGGATGTAATCGTAAAATTGTAAGAAAGGAAAGTGTTGCAAAATGGATGTTGGAAAAATTGCTGTGTTCCTGATTAGCACTGCAATCGCTCTGTATGAAATTCTTGACGATTAACAGCAGAAGGAACAAATCAAAAACTTAAAAGATGTTGAAATGAAAAGGAGGACACAACTATGGCAGCAAATGTAGAAAGTATGTTTTATGTAAGAGAAACACCGTGGCACGGTCTTGGTACGAAAGTAATGGAAGCACCATCTTCAAGGGATGCACTGATTCTGGCTGGGTTGAATTGGAAGGTTGTACAGGAACCAATCTATACGAAAACAGAGGAATTGATTGAGGGATACAAGGCAAATGTCAGAGATTCTGATAGAAAAGTATTGGGTGTTGTGACTGATAGATACAAGGTGATTCAAAATCAGGAGGCATTTGAGTTTACAGATGAGTTACTGGGGGAAGGAGTCCGGTATGAAACCGCAGGATCGTTACAGGGTGGTAGAAAGGTATGGATGTTAGCACACATGCCGAGAGAATACATCATTGCCGGAGAACATATTAGTCCGTATCTGTTATTTTCTAACACACATGATGGGTCAGGTGCAATCAAAGTAGCACTTACACCAATACGTGTTGTGTGTAACAATACCTTAAATCTTGCGCTCAGTACGGCAAAACGTTCATGGTCAATGATTCATACCGGAGACATCAAGGAGAAGATGCAGGAAGCAAAAGATACATTATTCCTGGCAGAGAAATATATGGAGTCTCTCGGAAAAGAATTTGAAGTTCTCCGGTCAAAGAAAATGACAGATAAGCAAGTTTTGGAATACATCGAAGTTCTTCTTCCTCTTGAAGATAATTCGACACCTCAACAGGTGAAGAATATGAAACGTCTCAGAGAAGACATGAAGAGCAGATATTTTGATGCCCTGGATTTGCAAGATGTAGGAAACAACGCTTATCGCTTTATCAATGCAGTTTCCGATTTCGCCACTCATGCAGAACCGCTCCGAAGAACTGTAAATTATAAAGAGAATCTCTTTTCAAGGACAGTGGAAGGAAATCCGCTTATTGATAAGGCCTATCAGATGGTCTGTGCTGCATAGCACGAAGAGATTTAAAGGAATACATCTGTCAAGATTAAAGGAAGAAGGTGAGTGACGGTGAATAAAGAGGAATTACAGGAAGTATTCTGTGCAAAAATATCCATTGAATACGGGAAATTCAGACAACAGATCGTAGCACAAGATTCAGAAGAGGTATATGGAAAAGCCTATCAGATTGACTGTGTTATCAACATATATGCTGCACAATTAGGACTTGAACCAAATACTCCACTAGGACAAGCATATCTGATACCTTATAAAAATAAAGGAAATTTAGAGTGTCAATTTCAGATTGGATATAAGGGGTTGATTGATTTGAGTTATCGTAACCCACAGATGCAGATTATTCAGGCACAGGCTGTGTATGAAAATGATGAAATTGAATATGAACTTGGCTTGAATCCGGTATTAGTTCATAGACCAGCACTGCAAAATCGAGGAGAGGTCAAATTATTCTATGGTCTGTTTAAGCTGACTAACGCTGGATTTGGGTTCGAGGTAATGAGCAAAGCAGATATGGATGCCTATGCAAAGGAATATTCCAAGGCATTTGATTCTTCATTTTCTCCGTGGAAAAGCAATTATATTGGAATGGCGAAGAAAACGGTAATTAAGCAGGCTCTGAAATACGCTCCGTTAAAAACAGATTTCAGAAAGGCACTATCGACAGATGAAACAATAAAGACTGAGTTTTGTGAAGATATGAGTGAAGTGCAGTGCGAAGACATTTGGGATGCAGAATATACAGAGCGTAGCGCATAGGAGGTGGCAGATGATAAAAGAGATTTACAATCGGGTATATGCACAAACAGAATATGGCAAACAGAAAGAAGAAGAGGTTAGTAATGAAGTATCTAAGTTATTGGAAGAAAATAGAGAAAATCCAGTATCGGAAGACAGATTGGAGGAACTGTTGAGTGCAGCTGCAGGAATTGGTATCGATAAAGGATTTCAGATGGGGTTAGGATTCATGGTCAGGCTTTGGGCAGAAGCAATTGTGTAGAAAAACGAATGATACAGAATAGATTTATTACAGGAGGAAATAGAAATGAAAACAAATTATAAAGCATTTGAAAATGAGGTTATTGAGGTTATTAACAAAGTGGCAAAAGCATTTGGAGAAAATGTAAGAATTGAGAAGACGCAGAAAAAGAAGAATAATGGAGGCATTCTGCATGGGATTGTGATTGACACAGGAATCAGTAACATGATTCCTGTAATTTATCTAGAACCTTTTTACAATCAGTATGAACAGTGCGAAAAGACAATAGAAGAAATTGTTGTAGAGATTTGTGCAATCGTGGAAGAACATGGAAATGTGAAGTGTGATTCTAATATGTTGCAAGAAAATTTCCGAGAATAGGTCAGTAGGAATATTATCGCTTTTGCAGCTCATAAAATATCAAAAAGTCAAAAAATGAATGCGGAATTGTGGAGAAAAGGAGAACGCTATGGAGAAAAAAATCATAGAAAAACTTACAGATATTCTTGAAAAGGAAAAGTTCATAACGGCAGAAGAAGCAATGCGATTGCAAGAACGTATCCGTCAGGAGAATTCCTAATGCTCCGGGCAGTGACCTACTGTCGATGTTCCACCGAAGAAGAGAGTCA
>DAVZKO010000090.1:0-11533 GCA_052272205.1 Schaedlerella sp.
GGAAAGAAGAATTCAATTCTCCATAAACACTTCCGATCGTATTAACCGGAAGTTTACCTACATATACAATTGCCGTTGTCACAATAATCGCAATCAATGAGCCTGGAATCTTATCTGTCACTTTCGGCCATACAAGCATGATCACAACTGCAAGCACACCAATTCCAAGTGCAACTACATTAACCGTAGAAATATGTTTTGCATACGCAATGATTTTCTCTAAAAATTCAGATGGAACAGCTCCCATATCAAGACCGAAAAAGTCTTTGAGCTGACCAACAAATAACGTTACTGCAATACCACAGGTAAATCCGGTTGTAATCGTATATGGGATATATTTAATCAACGAACCGAACCGGCAGAATCCCATGATCACCAGGATCATTCCGGCCAAGATGGTAGCTACGACAAGTCCATCCGTTCCGTATTCCATAACAATACCATATATAATCACAACAAACGCCGCAGTCGGTCCACCGATCTGCACGCGGCTTCCACCGAAGAACGAAATAAAGAATCCCGCGATAATCGCAGTATACAGACCTTGTTCCGGTCCGACTCCGGATGCAATTGCAAGTGCAATCGACAACGGAAGTGCAATAATCGCAACGATGATTCCGGAAATAATATCCTTCATCAGTTGCTCTTTATTATACCCCTTCAACACATCAAACAACTTTGGTTTTAAATCATTCATATTCATTTTTCCTCTTCTCTCATTCCCAAAAGTAACCCGTCACTTTCACCCAATTCTACTTGGAAGCCACGAGTCACCTTCTTCATCTAAATCTGTTATTTTTTCTTTATAATATCTACTGTATGCGAACCGGCCCCCACCAGTTCTGCACGTTCACAAGTCGACAGATGATATTCGATAAATGTCTGGAATGTCTTCTCATCCATTGCATTCAACACCGGTCTCATATAATCCGACGGTCCGTCTGCCGAAATGATCTGGATTCTTTCCAATCCGGCAGCTTCATTATAAGAATCGATATCCTCCAGACGTACATAATCATACAAGTCCTCTTCCTCCGGTTGTACCCGGAAATGTTCATCTATCTTACCATTCTCAAGACACTCCAAAATGTGATTCTGTTTGAATCCATACGTCAACACACTGTATTCATTCATGCAGTAAGCAACCAGAATCACACCATCATCTTTCAGCACTCGTTTTGCCTCGGTAAGTGCCTTCACCTTATCTTCTTTCGAATACAAGTGATACATCGGCCCGAACACAAGAATCAAATCGAACTCTTTCTCCGGAAATCTGGATAACTTCAATGCATTGCCCTGATAAGCTTTTACCGTACTGTTTTTCTGCTTCAAAATTCCCAGATTATATTTGACAAGTTCCACCGCCGTCACATCATAGCCTTCCCCTGCAAGCTGTACGCTGTACCTTCCGGTTCCGGCTCCTACATCAAGAATCTTGGCTGACTTATCCTGCGGTAAATATTTGTGGATATATTTCATAGATGTAATAAATTCTACCTGTCCATGTCTGCTTGCCAAACGTTTCTCTTCATTAAACTTATTGTAATACTTTTCCAGTTCTGTCATCATAGATGCCTTATTCCTCAGCTTCTTCTATCATTTTTTTATACGCAGAGCCATTATTGATCCGATGGATATCACGGATATCTACCACGCCATCTGTCATTGCTCTGCCGATTCGACCTTGCAATTCAGACAAACACTCCAATAATACCGGATTGAATTCTCCACTTCTTTCCTTAAGAAGAATCTCCATTGCTTCCTCATGAGGAATTCCCTTGGTATTCACCCTGTCTCGTATCAACTTGTCATATGCATCTGCCAGTGCAACAATCTGTGCCGCAATCGGTATCTCGTCCCCTTTTAATCCATCCGGATATCCGCTTCCGTCATATTTCTCATGATGCCATCTACAGATTTCATACGCAGTTTTAACCAGTTCGTCATCCTTATGAGAGTCCAGATTCTTGAGCATCGTTGCTCCGAGAATCGTATGTGCCTGAACCAGTTCTTGCTCACGCTCTGTCAAATCTTCTTTTTTGCTTAAGACTTTTTCACTGATTCCAATCTTACCGATATCATGCAATGCAGAAGCCGTCGTAATCACCAACTGGTCAGACCATGTCAGGTTGTACCGGTCCGTCTTTTGCACCAACTGTTCCAAAAGCAACTCCGTCAAAATATGAACATGACGAACATGAATTCCATTTTCCCCATTACGCAGCTCTACAATCTGACTGAGCAGATCTACAAGCATTCTTTCATTTTTTTCTTTTTCATAAATCTGTTCTGTAACAAGTGCAATCAATCTTCTCTGCTTTGCATACAGTTTGATAACATTGTACACTCTCTGATAAATGACCTGTGCATCAAATGGTCTTCCAATATACTCAGATGCACCCAGCTTGTAGGCTTTCGTTACACTCGCAAGGGAATTATCTTTGGAAATAATAATGACCGGAATCTCTTCAATCCAGTGGTTCTCGCTCATATATTCAAGTACATCAAATCCGCTCATGCCCGGCATGATAATATCCAGCAAAACCAGAGAAATCTCACTTCCCTGTTCCTGAAGGATATCCACACACTGTTCTCCGCTGCCCGTTTCCACAATCTCAAAATCATTCTTTAACATCTCTGCGAGCATTTGACGATTAATCTCTGAATCATCGACAATCAGAATCTTCTGCTTGTTGTTTTCTTCTTCACTGACACTTTCATCCGCCTCAGTAATAACCTGATTCTTTTTCTTCTTCGCCTGATACATCAGCTTATCTGCTCTTGCAACCACCTCTTCGATAGACTCGTCATTCGACAGTGCTCCACCGATACTGACAGAGGTATGCAGCCAGGAATATCCCGGTACTTCTGCGGCATACACTCGCTTCCGAATCTGATGCAGCTTATGTATAAACGCAGCCTCTTCAATTTCAGGAAGTAAAAGTAAGAATTCATCTCCGCCAAAACGAATCAATATATCTGTCTTACGAATACAAGTCTGAATCTCCCGGACAACCGTATTGAGCACAGCATCTCCTGCATTGTGTCCAGAAGTGTCGTTGTAGAGCTTGAAGTCATCCAGATCAAGCATCGCAACACCAATCTTGCCCTTCATCTTCTTGCCATAAGTCTCATAATAGCGGCGGTTATAAACACCTGTCAGTGGATCCCGATACAGTTCTTCATTGTATTTGGTCAATTTACTGATAAGAAGATCTCTTCCTTCTGCATCCATCATCGTATGATCATCCAGACAAGACAGCATCTCCATCACATACGGCTTTCCATCAATCTCTACATATCTGGCAACCACATGAAATATCTGCGAATCAATATACTCCAATTTTGTATGTTGACTTTTCTCCATCAATGCCTTTATCGATATACAATTCGTGCATGGATGCTGTTTGTTCCAGAATGCATAACACTGACATGGAATTGGTGTATCCGATTCTATGCCTTCCATTCTCTTTCTAAGTTCTTCCGCATCAAGCAAACGCACAACAGTAAATATATTTTCCAAATGTGCAATCAATTCATCTGCCTGATGCTTTGTCATAATTACATCCGATTTCATCTTTTTTATTTTCCCCTTTGGTATACTTTATCGATGTTCTCACTATATCAGGAAATATACCGTTCCTCGAATTCCTCCACCCCAATTGGCTTAGAGAAATAATATCCCTGGAACAATTTACATCCCATCTTCATCAGCATCTCTAATTGTTTCTCGGTCTCTACCCCTTCTACAATTACATCCATGCCAATCTTCTCTGCAAGGATCACGATACTCTGAAGGATTTCCTGATCACGTCCTTCATTTTCTGTTGCTTTTAAGAATTCTCTGTCAATCTTTAGTACATTCGCACTGATATTACGAAGCATGTTCAATGAAGAATATCCGCTTCCAAAATCATCGATTTCAATCTGGAAACCATATGCCTGCAGTTTGCTTAATATTTCCATGTTTTTATCGAAATCTGCCATCAAGGTTGTCTCTGTCAGTTCCAGTTTTAATCTGTCCGGCTGAATTTCATATTTTTCAATCAAATGAACAAACGTCTCGTAAATATCCAAGAAGAAAAAGTCCTCCGTCGAAATATTTACGGAAATATGATATGGAATTCCTTTGTATTTCCACTCACGCAATTTTTGTGCTGCCCGCTCCCACATATAACGATCTAGTTTGTATACCAGCCCGGTCTTTTCAAGAGTCTCCATAAACACGCCCGGTGCAAGTAACCCTTTCTCCGGATGTTCCCAACGCACCAATGCTTCTGCTCCGTAAATCTTTCCTGTTGCATCTACCTGCGGCTGCAGGAACATAACAAATTCATGCTTCTCTAACGCTCTGTCATATTCTCCTATGATTCGTTTCTCTTTCATAGACTGAACAAGCTGTGCGGTATTATAAAATGCAATCTTCTGCTGATAGTTGCTTCTTATTGTCTCACTTGCGATATTCGCCTTATCGCACATGATACTGATTGGCTCCTCGATATCTTCGATTTCATATACTCCCGCAAAAATACGCAGGTTAAATGCACTGTTCGTGAATTCTTCTTCAATTTTTTGAATTTCTTTGCAAATGCTCTCCTTCGAAAACTGTGATCTTGCTACACACATTGCAAATCTATCGCCCTGTAGTCTCGCACATAATACCTTTTCTGCCGCATAATTTTCCATACTATGTGCCTGCTTACGAAGAATCGCATCTCCCTTTGCAATTCCAAAAATATCATTTACAAACTTAAACGATTCGATATTCGTACATATCATATAGAAAACTTCTTCCGGATAATCATGTAGCAAACGATAGGTATCCACATAAAACTGTTCTTTGTTCAATAACCCTGTCAGACTGTCATGTGCTGCACGATACTGCTCTCTCTCAAACTTTTGCTGTTCTTCCGTTCTATCGTAGAAGATAAAATATGCTCCGACAAAGTTTTCCTTTTCATCGAATAAACGTGCATACACAATCTCATAATACCGGTTATTTCCGTCTGCTTCCTTATAAACTGTGCGAAATACCGCCGGCTCTGAAAGTTCCTCTTGATTCTGCGCATACCACAAACGATAATTTTCATCGATGTTGTCCAGATTATCTTTGATGTGATACATCCCTTTCACAATATCATTGCAATAAATGCACCTGCCAAGATTGTCAAAACAAATCACCCCATTGTTCATATCCTGAATCAACAGCGCAAATGTCTTTTGAAGTAATTCATTTGGCACATAACATAAGCTAAAATAGTAAATTGATACCGACATCAGACAGAACAACAAAACCGACAGATTAAACATCGAATTGATTCTCGATGCAAATACCGATGCTGTTCCGCCAAGTAAAAAGGTCAGCCCAATCACTACATAGCGAATCCGGTAAAATTTGGATGTTCGGATAATGACAACACAATATGCTAAAAGCATAATCGCCAAAACAACCGCCGCATAAATATTATGTATATTATGTACCCATCTCATCGGTCCATAACAAATGATCTTATGATTTTCTGCCGTTATATTCACATAAAAGATCTGCTTAAACCATGCATTCGAAAGCATAAACACACTGTCTATGACTGCATATACGATCATTACATTTCTTACACTCTTTACCCGTTCAAACTGCTCTGTATAATGTTGTGTATATGCCATCAAAAACAGTAAAACCCAGTCTACTCCTGCATTAAGTAATCCTTGCAAAAATGTTGCCGCATTTCCATCGGTAACATTGGCATACAGCATAAATATCACTCCACAAATACATGCTGCCACCTCATAAATGCATACGATATTAGCAAGTTTTCCTTTCTTTTGTTTTGCTCTCACTGCACAAATTCCAAGAACGATACATCCTAATAAATAGGTTGCCCCCATTGTGTTCATCTTAGCTCTCCTCTATCTTCTAAACTCTTTTCCTATAGTGTAAGATTACGTGATTCCTTTTTTATCATCTTGATTTTGACAAATAATTTACTTATAGTATATATGAATCAAAAAAAGAAATCCACATATAAATACAACAAAAACAACACATAAACAGAAAGGATATCAACATCTTTATGAATCAAACAACCACTACACAACCAATAGATGAACAGCGTAATCCGCTTGGGTACGAAAAAGAATCCAAGTTGCTGATTGGATTTGCCATTCCTTGTATCATCTCCATGCTGGTCACTTCACTTTATAATATCGTCGACCAGATTTTCATCGGTCAGGGAGTCGGCATGTTGGGAAATGCTGCTACAAACATTGCATTTCCACTCTCAACAGCGTGCACTGCCATTTCCCTGTTACTTGGTATCGGAAGTGCCACCAACTTTTCGCTTCATCTCGGTGCCGGTAATGATAAGAAATCCGCCGAATATGCGGGTAACGGAATCTGTCTGATGGCAATCTTCGGAATTGCACTGTTTATTTTTACAACAATTTTTCTGACACCGATGTTAAAATTCTTCGGTGCAACAACAGAAGTCCTTCCGTATGCCCAAGAATATACTCGCATCACCGCATTTGGTTTTCCATTTTTGATTGCCAATACCGGAATGAGTAAATTGATTCTCGCAGATGGAAGTCCTCGTTATTCTATGGTTTCCATGTTAATCGGTGCAATCGTCAATACGATTCTTGATCCGATTTTGATTTTTGGACTTCATATGGGCATGTCCGGTGCCGCGCTTGCCACGATTGCCGGACAGATTATTTCTTTTGCGATCAGCTTACGCTATATGTTCCATTTTAAAACCATACGATTGACAAAACAGAGTTTCCATATGACACTGATGTATTGTAAAAACATTTTCAAATTCGGCGCGAGCGCCTGCTTCAATCAGATTGCTATGGCTGTTGTTCAGATTGTTTTGAATAATACACTTGCCCACTATGGCGCACAATCCGTATACGGCAGTGACATTCCACTTGCCTGTGCAGGAATTATCACAAAGGTCAATATGATTTTCATGTCCTTTGTCATCGGAATCTCACAGGGGATCCAACCGGTCATCGGTTACAACTATGGAGCTCAGAAATATCATCGTGTACGCAAAAGTTACTTACTTGCACTCGGAACCGCAACAGTTCTGTCCGGTATCGCATTTATCTGTTTCCAGGTATTTCCTCGACAGATTATCAGCGTATTCGGGGAAGGAAGCGAATTGTACTTCCAATTTTCCGAACGTTACTTCCGAATTTTTATGTTCCTGACTTTAATCAATGGAATCCAACCGGTTACATCCAATTTCTTTAATTCCATTGGTAAATCACAGCTTGGTGTGTTTATGTCTCTGACCCGGCAGATTATCTTTCTTTTGCCACTAATCATCATCTTCCCGATTTTCTTCGGAATCGATGGCGTCATGTATGCAGGTCCGATTGCAGATGGTGCTGCTGCTATCATTTGCGGATATTTTACGATTCGGGAATTAAAAGAATTAACAAATCAGGAGATTGCTTTGCAAGAAAGTAAATAACTCTCCTGTTCCTTTTCAAAAAAGAGATGTATTTCAATTTGGCCTGATCCAATCATTGAAATATATCTCTTTTATTTTAAATATTCTCTTTACTATCCCAGCGCCACATCCAACATCATCATCACACTGAATCCAACTGCAAAGAACACCGTTCCAATATTGGAATGTTCCCCCTGAGACATCTCCGGGATTAATTCTTCTACCACCACATAAATCATTGCTCCCGCCGCAAAACTGAGCAGATATGGCATTGCCGGCACGATCAACCCGGCAGCCAACACGGTCAACACAGCGCCGATTGGCTCCACAATACCGGATAGCACTCCGCTTACAAATGATTTGGATTTACTCATACCTTCTGCTTTCAACGGCAATGAAATAATTGCTCCTTCCGGAAAGTTTTGAATAGCAATACCGATAGACAATGCCAACGCACCTGCCGCAGTAATCTTTTCATTCCCTGCCAGATATCCGGCATACACAACTCCGACTGCCATTCCTTCCGGAATATTGTGCAGTGTCACTGCAAGCACCATCATCGTTGTTCTCTGTAATTTGCTCTTTGGGCCTTCTGCTTTTGTGCTGTTTCGATGCAAATGTGGAATTGCCCTATCCAGCAACAACAAAAAAAGTACTCCGGCCCAGAATCCTATCACTGCCGGAATAAACGACCACTTCCCCATATTCTCTGACTGCTCGATTGCAGGAATCAGAAGACTCCATACCGATGCCGCAATCATTACCCCCGCTGCAAAACCAGTCAGCGACCGTTCCACCGAATCACTCAGTGAATTTTTCATAAAAAACACGCATGCTGCGCCAAGCGATGTTCCGATGAACGGGATTAAAATAATATAAACTCCTTGCATATGCTCTCCTTCTTTAATATGCTATTTATCTGTAGTTCGGACAAACTAACTCTCCAGAATCATTTTACTTTTTAATTCCATAATATGCAACAAAAAATGAAGATATTCGATTCATTTTTCTGATTCGAATATCTTCATCCTCTTCTTATCTATTATTCTGCTTTCACAGGATTCGATACACTTACTTTATGATCGTACCAAGTTCCCTTTGTTCCGATAATCGCCAAATCGAATTCTTCATCGATTGCCTGAACCGGAACATCAAATCCATAGACTTCCTCACTTGTCCCATCACTGTATGTAACCTTATCTGTTGTAGGCTCTAAAAGTTCTGCTCCATCTTTCTGTGCATCTTCTGCTGTACCCACGAACAAGTTCACGATGTTCTTTGATACAAGACTGATATGAATGGTCATCTTACCGTTCTTTACAGTCAGTGTTCCTTTTCCTTCATCTGCCTCATTTACATGGAACATACTGCTGTCTGTATGGAATTCTGCAGTATATGTACCATCTTCCAATGCTGCTTCTGATATTTCTTTGTCGTCACCATCTGTATCCTTTACGTCTTGATTGGAGCTGCTCTTATCCTCTGTTGTCTGTTTTGATGTCTCTGCCTTTGTATCATCTGCACTTCCGCCACATCCGGTCAATGCCGCAGCTACCATTGCAACTGACATCAATAATACTAATAATTTCTTTCTTAACATTATCTATACTCCTAAAATAAATCCTACTCTGCATCCATTGCAGCTTTTGTATGAGCTACATAGAGCTGCTGAATATCTGCGATTTCTCCAAGTCCCGCAATCTGTGTATCAACGCTGTCGAACTCACCGGATGCCTCGAACTGGCTCTTCCATGAATCATCATCGTCTCCTGCCATATCATTATTGGCATGGTCTCCGGCTACAACCATCAACGGACGAAGAATTACATTTTTATATCCTGCTTCTTTTACTTTTGCGATAACTGCCTCACAAGATGTATCTTCCGGCTCACCCTCTACAGTTCCGATAAATACGTTCTTGTATCCAAGGTTTTCCATCTGTGTCTGCATCTGTGAATAGCTGATCTTTGCTGTATGAGATGTTCCGTGTCCCATGAATACAAATGCTGTTCCATCCTCAGCGGCTGCATCCAAGCTGTCATATTTTGCTGTTTTTACTGCTTCTGCTGTGATTGCTTTTGCTACTGCTGCTTTATCTTCATTGATTGCTGTTGCATCTGCTCCAACTTCACCGAGAAGTGGTTCTGCAATTTTTACAGACTCAAATTTGTCCTGATATTTCTCTACTGCTTCTGTCAGTTCATCATACTCAGCACCATGCATCAAATGTGTCGGCTGAACAACCAGATTCTTAACTCCGTTGTCTACTGCACGTTCCAGAGCCTGATCCATATTGTCAATCTTCTCATCATCACGAGCCTGTACATGGTTGATAATAATCTGTGCTGTAAATGCTCTTCTTACAGACCAATCTGGGTTTGCTTCCTGAAGTGCTTTCTCAATTCCACCAATATCTGCGGTGCGGCTGTCATTGAAAGAAGTACCAAAGCTTACTACCAACAGTTCATTTTCTCCGATTCCATCCTCATTAAGCGGATCATCTTTTGATGCATCTCCTGTATCTCTTCCAAAGTAATCCGGATCAGCATTTTCACCTTCTACTAATTCTTTCTGTGCATCTGTCAGTGCATCCCAGGCCTCTTTCGCTGCTTTGCACTGCTCATCTGTATTGTCTGTTCTTTCCTGCACATAAATGTCATCAATCAACTGTGCGACTTTGTCTGCTGCTTCCTGATCACTGTCCTTTGTTGTGTCCTCTGTCTTTGCATCTGTGTTATCCGAAGTGCTTGCTGAACTTCCGCATCCTCCTAACATAGATACACTCATTGCTGCTGCGATACATAAGATTACCAGTTTCTTTTTCATTGTTATCCTCCTGATTTTGCTGTTTTTGTAACTGTTCAATACCGTTACTATTTTTTTGCAATACACCTTTCTCATACAATTGCTTTTGGCTTTCGGAGTTACATTTATAAAAAAAGCACCTTTATTCTTTTAAAGAATGAAGATACTCGAACAAACCAAAACATACTCTGCATGTTTTGATTTTTATAATTTCGTACTGCCAGTTCCTCGTGGCCTGAATGTTTCATTCCTGTACTGTGAAAGGCAGGTCTCCCGGCTCATTGCTCAAACGCTTCTTTTCTCCTTCCCAGTCTCCCAGTGGACGATCGCATAAGCTCGCAAAATACGGTGACGAGTTCGTACAGGATTCTCACCTGTTTCCCTTTTCACCAGTCAGAATCACTTCTGACTGACACCTCACACATTTTATATGCAATTGTATTATTTTTATGTAAAGCAGTATTATATTAGCACGTGAAATTTGTGCTGTCAAATTGTATGCGCATCCTCGCGGAGCGTTTTTATATATCAGGAAAGGGCACTTTCCTGATATATAAAAAAACTTCCGAACCAAGTCTCATCTACCCGATTCGGAAGTTTCCTATTATACTTTATCTATTTTTGATTAGATGTTAAGCAGATCACTGAATACTTTCAATGCTCCGTCTGTCTCATGTGCAAGTACACGTTTTGCAAGGACTTTACCAAGCTGTACACCTTCCTGATCAAAACTGTTTACATTCCATACGAATCCCTGGAACATAATCTTGTTCTCGAAGTGTGCAAGCAGCGCTCCGAGTGCTTCCGGTGTCAACTGCTCACCAATGATAATGCTTGATGGGCGGCCGCCTTCGAAATTCTTGTTGCGGTTCTCATCTTCTTTACCACATGCAAATGCTACGATCTGTGCAGCTACGTTTGCACACAGTTTCTGCTGACTTGTGCTGTCCTGAATTACAACATCTGTACCAATCTGGCTGTTTTTGAAACCAACAAACTGAAGTGGTACGATATCTGTTCCCTGGTGCAGAAGCTGATAGAATGAGTGCTGTCCGTTTGTTCCAGGTTCTCCGAAGATAACCGGACCTGTTGGATAATCTACCGGTTCACCGAAACGGTTTACAGACTTACCATTTGACTCCATATCCAACTGCTGAAGGTGTGCCGGGAAACGGCTGAGTGCCTGTGAATATGGAAGTACTGCTGTACTTGGATAGCTATGAAGTACAAATAGTCCGTGTAGCCCAACAGGGTACTAAATTTCTGAA
>DAVZKO010000091.1:0-11501 GCA_052272205.1 Schaedlerella sp.
TGCTTTGTGCCCTCAGTATATCTCCTGTATTACTGAATTACAGTAAATAATTCAGTAAGTTTTACTTAATTTTCAACTTAACTATTGTTATTTCTTCAGTGGTCATTCATAATAAATTTGGAAAGAAATTTCGTTTTATTTTGAAAAGTGAAAGCATTTGAACCAATACATGTACGTTTACAACGATAGGAGAATTTTGATATGTCAATTACATCAAAAGAACTGGCAAAAATTTTAAATCTATCCCCTGCCGCAGTTTCTATGGCACTGAACAATAAGCCCGGTGTCAGTACCGCCACGCGCAAACTGGTCATCGAAACTGCCGACCGCTACGGATATGATTTCTCAAAACTTGCAGAAAAACATAATCTGAAAGGAACCATTTATTTTGTAATTTATAAAAAACACGGTGCTGTCGTAAGTGATACACCTTTCTTTTCTGAATTATCCGAGGGGATTGCACTCGGCTGCAAAAAGGCTGATTACAAATTAAAAATCAGCTATGTATATGAGGATGAAGATATGGTGGAAAATCAATTAGAAGAGATTCAGTATTCCGACTGTATCGGAATGATCGTTCTCGGAACCGAGATGCGGCCGGAAGATTTGAAACCTTTTCAGAAACTGCCACTTCCATTTGTTCTTGTTGACAGTTATTTTGAGACAGTATCTTGTAACTGCGTATTAATTAATAACGTACAGGGAGCGTATCTTGCCGCTTCCCACTTAATCCGCAAAACAAAAAAGCAGCCTGGATATTTACATTCTTCTTATGAGATTGGCAATTTTGCCGAGCGTAACTCCGGATTCTTCAAAGCGGTACGTGCACATGGTATGTCCTCTGCAAAGAGTATCGTCCATCATTTAACGCCATCTATGGACGGAGCTTATGCAGATATGAAGGAAATTATTGAAAAAGGAGAAGAACTGGCTCCATGCTATTTTGCCGATAATGATCTGATTGCCATGGGAGCTATGAAGGCACTCAAAGAGGCGGGATATCGCATTCCTCAGGATATCGCAATTGCCGGTTTTGATAACCTGCCGTTTAGTAAAGTCTTTGAACCGGCACTTACTACTGTCAATGTTCCAAAGCATTATATGGGGGAAATGGCTGCCGCAAGACTTGTAGAAATGTTGAAGGCACCGAGTTCCAATCCGGTGAAGATTGAGGTCGGGACGGCACTTGTGGAGAGGAAGAGTACGGACTTGTAGGGGGATTATATAATTTTAAATATAAAAAAGCCGGCAAGTATCGCTATAGCGATATCTCCGGCTTTTTTAATCGTATTAAACCCACTCATTTGTTCCATTATTTTTACACTATTTTTCTTTTAATTTTTTACTCATATCTCCAACAAATCTTCATTCCCGCATCCAAGCACCCTACTCAATCGCAATACATCAATTGCTCTGGTCTGATTGATATCTCTCTGTCTTTGCTCGAAAAGTTGTATTTGCCGCACAGATACCCCTGACAGATCTGCCAGTTCCCGCTGTGATAATCCTGCCAGATTACGAATTCGTTTCAGATTTGTCTCCGGATAATGTTGATTCCACAGTTCATCCAACCGCTCTACAAAATGTTCTGAATCCATCTCATGATACACTTCATACATGTTCCGAATTTCCGTCATCGATACTGCCCTATAGATGCGTGAAAACGTTCTTCCTCGATACCACTGATAATAAGCCAATGCCCAGCCACTCCAATATTCCGGGGATTTATCCAGATACATCTCATCCGGACACTCTTCCATCCGTAACCCTGAATCACGAATCACTTCTTTGACTAGCTCACACCCCGTTTTTCCGGCCACATAAGTAGGATTTCCTGTCTCAAATTGCCGGGACACATTCGAAACCAAAAACATTTCAAAAAATTTATCAATATCCATATCATATGTGTTCACCGCAAAATCTAACATATCTCCCAATATTCGTTGGGCTGACATGAGATAATCATCTGAATAAGCGTGTATCACCATTTTCCATGCCCTCCCTCATAATATCTAACATGAATAACTCGTGAATATCTGCACTTTCTTTTTTACGCCTTCTATATTCTCGTCTTGCTTCACGCTCGCGCTCCGCTTTCTTGATATAATATATCTCCGCATCTACATTTTCATAATTCTGAAAATGAATTGTTTCAAAAGCTTTCGGACTTTTTAATACAATCTGTTCGCCCAATTTACCCAACCGCATCGACTCAGACAATTTCTCCAGTGAAATTACTCCTGAAACAAAATCTTGGGCAAACGAAAAATATGAATCATCTGCACGATATCCGATAATAATATCATATGGAGTAATATCTATTAGAAAATGTTCTTTTATATATTTTTTTGCCTCTTCTGCGATACTTCCGTTCTGCCAATATGTTCTATTATCCGCAAGAATAGCAAGCCAATTTAATATGTTGTATTTTGAATCGTTCAGATTCAATACTTTTAATCCTTCCATGTCCAATTCATAAATATTCACATATCCATTTTTTTGTTTTGCACACGCCCACTCTCTTGCTAGTTCTATATTTTCTGTACAATAAAAACCTCTTCCGTAATCATTGTGTCTGGCACCCTTCCCGAATTCCGGTTTTTCAATTAAGAATTCTGATCCATGATATAATGTTTTTTTCATGTCAGCACCTCCTTATGCACTAAGTATATCGCTGTAGCGATATACTTGCAAGGAGATTCTGAATTACAATACCAATTTGATTAATAGATTTCTTTACATATGAACAAATATCATCTGAATAGATTTAGAATAACACAATAAATAATAAACTCAAACTTCCCATAGCAAAAATGGGATTGCACCTTGAAAATTCAATGCTTCAACTAACAAAATTAGTGATTTATGCTGCAGATTCCCCACGATGAAGTGCGTTTCTCAGATATTCAGGCAGTCTGGATTCAAAATCAACGGTGAGTGCACAAAGTTGCTCATCACTGAGCTTCAAAAGTTCCTGTATGCTAGCGAGCATTGCATCCATAATCAAACTAAGTGAATGAGAAAAAGTAATGTCAGTCATCTCATCAACGAGAAAGAAAAACAACTCACCAAGAGTACGTTGATCTTCATCTTTTCTTTGTTCCAGCGCCAACAGCATATATCTTGTAAACACAATGGCTACGTGCGCAGTCAAGGCATCGTAAGAGAGACTTCTACATTCACCAACCAGATTGAGGGTAGATTTACAAGTCTTGAAGAAGACTTCTATCTGCCATATGCAGATATCGGCATAATATCCCAGCTTTTGCCCTTCATATTCATAGTTGATACGGCTGCTTTTCTTAACCATGGCAATCACATCCATACCTCTGGACTTGATTGCAGTAAGCTGAGCAGGATTGGAGAACCAACTATCAAAAAGGACATAATCAGCAGCAATCCCCTGTGCTGTATCCATATCTAAAAGCTGCAGCATGGTATCGGTTGCCTTCATCTGTGCTAATTTACGACGTTTTCCAGCAATTGAGCGCTTATCAAAGTCCTTTTGTGGACCGATGATATTTGACTCTTTTGAGGAAGCCATAAGACAGCTGTTGACAGGGAGAAATGTATTTCCATCACTCCATCCAAGCGTTAGAAGACGAAACCCTTTTTTGTATCGCATGTTCGTATGATCAAAGACTTTGGAACCAAGCTCAGTTTTCTTACAACTGGTACGATTGAAGAGCGTAGCATCCAGAATGAAAACATTAGAACGCTTTTCATCTGTAAGTTCCTTCACCTCATCATTAATGATTGTGGAGGCCAAGGCTGTGGTGAATCTAAGCCAGTTCGTTTTAGCAGAGTTCAGAAAACGATAAACTGCATTTTGGGAAAAGTCCTCTTTGAAGGAGCCAGTGCGCATCTGCATATACATGCTACGGTCGGAAAAGACATTCCCAAGTCTGTAACGAAACAATGAGATGGCTAGAACACCTTTTTCTTTCGTTCCGTTGCACTTTTTCAAAAGATCTCCAATATGGTGATTAGAAAAAAATCTGTGAACGCAATCAAAAACTGCTACCTCTTTATTGGTATTCTGTGCTAAAATAGACATGGCATAAATCCTCCTCTGGTTGTTGGTTTTTGGACAATACCATTTGGTTGGCATTTATGCCTTTTTTATTGGCTGAAGTATTGAATTTTCAATGTACGACACACCTTATTGGTGTGGGAAGTTTAAGTCATATATTTTACACCTCCGTCAGTTGTTCTCTATAACCTACTATAACATAAATCTTTGTTTCTATTACTGCTTTTTATACATTTCCCGATACTCCTTCGGCAACATATGGTATGATTTTTTAAATAATCGATAGAAATGTCCCTGGTTTGAAAAATGCAATGATTCCGCAATCGCAGTAACAGACATTGAAGTTTCAATCAATAACTTGGCTGCTTTCTTCATGCAGAATGTCATTCCGAAGTCAAAGAGATTCACGCCGGTATAATTTTTTACGATCGTATTCAAATAATTTCCACTGTAATTTAACATCTGCTCTAACTCAGATCGCGACATACGCCCATTCGTATCTTCCATCAGATGACGGACCCGATAAAATAACAGTTCATCATTTTTTGAATTCAGTTTCATTGGGATTATATGAAATGCTTCCTTTTTATTCAAATAATCAAACAACTCATACAGCAATGATTTGATGACATAATCTGCTCCCAATCTCGGCATAAAGATAATCCGTACAAGTTGATCCGCTATCCGGTGTAAGTTCTCAATACTCTTGCGGTTCTGATAGACCGGAAAGAAATCCAGATAATACTTCTGTTCATCCTTACTGATATTGTCTTCTATAAACGTAAATATAGAATTACATGGTGCTGCCTTCTCAGACTGGAAATACAATGAGGTTCCTCCCGCCATCAGTTCTTTCATAAAATTCTTCTGTAATCCCAGAAAGAGAACAAACCCTTCTTCCACAAAGCGTTCTGTATGCGTAATATTATGGTTGATCAGACAACACGATCCGGCCGGATAGAGATATTCCTTTCCTTCTATTTCTTGCATAATCTTTCCTTTTAATACGATCAGTAACTCGAAATAATTATGTCTGTGCGGCTTTGAAATTCCTCCGACATGATCATCATTTGAAATGTAATCCGACCCTGATGGGGATAACAGAAGTAAATGATCAACCATATTGGGAATACCACAAGTGTTATACATCATGATCAGGTGAAACGGTGTTGTGATATTATAATAAGCATTGGAAGAGCCATTATAATTTTTCACTTCAAACGAATCATTGGTCAGTGTTTTTGGCAGCAATTCTTCCAGAATCTCATTGTATTCTCCCATTCCCTTTCTCTCCTGTTCTGACGATTTATATTTAGAGTATACACGAATATGCAAGTATTTTCCATAAAATGACCAAACTTTTGCATGAAACTGATATTGAGAAAACGAGCCGGAAAATCTACAATAAAACCATAATCGTTCTAAATATAAAATCGAAACCTACAGCAAAACTTAAGGAGGAATCACGTATATGCAAAAACAGAATTTCAATAATGATTGGCATTTTAGTATTGGTGGCGGGAGTGCATTTGAATCATTAGCCGGTGCAAAGGTCAATATAGCGGCCATCACATTACCACACGATGCGTCAATCCTGCGCGAACGCAACCCTGAGGAACCGAACGGAAGCGGCAATGGATTTTTCCGCGAAGAAAGCTATATCTACACAAAGACATTTTCAATGGATTCCTGTGACAAAGAAAAGAACGTATATCTGGAGTTTGAGGGAATATACCAAAATGCATTTGTATACATAAACAATTCTTTTGCCGGAAAATGTCCTTATGGATACAGCAATTTCTATGTTGATGCAACAAAATACCTACACTATGACGAGCAAAATGAACTGAAAGTAGTTGTAAAGAACGGCGTACCAAGTGGGCGTTGGTATACAGGCGGTGGAATCTATCGCGATGTAAATATTATGGTAGCTGATCGTTTACATATTGCCCCGGACAGCGTGCACCTTGCTGCAATTGAAATCGAAGACGGTCAGGCAATCATTCGTGCAAAATCAACGATCACCTATACCGGAACCGGAGTGCGCGACATCAGACTATGTACGGAACTAATGGATGCCGAAGGTAATATTGTCGCAACTGATGAAATGCCAATTACCGTTGAAGAGCACTCAGAGCAGGAATATCAGCAAAAACTATATGTGCAGCATCCAGAGCTTTGGGATGCAGAACACCCATATCTGTATCATTACAACACATTCATCAAGGAAAAGGATGCTATCCTTGATACAGAAAAAGGAATCTTTGGTATCCGAAAATTGCAGTTGGATACAAAGCATGGTCTTCGGGTAAACGGTAACATTGTGAAACTGCGTGGTGGCTGTATTCATCATGACAACGGTATCGTCGGCACAGCAGAATTTACACATACAGCAGCCGATCGTGTAAAGAAGCTCAAAGAGGCAGGATTTAATGCGATCCGCAGTTCTCATTATCCAATGAGCAGAAAACTTCTGGAAGCATGTGATAAATACGGTATGTATGTCATGGATGAATTTTCAGATGTATGGGTGAGCACAAAGGTCGAATTTGATTACGGCACACATATGGCAGAATGGTGGGAACACGATCTTACCAATCTCGTAAAAAAAGATTACAATCATCCGTGTGTGATCATGTATTCCATCGGAAATGAAATTCCGGAAGTTGGAAATAAATTTGATGTACAGTGGGGCAAAAAGCTTACCGATAAATTACGTTCTCTGGATGATTCCCGGTATATAACAAATAGTCTGAATCTATTACTCGCAATTATGAATGATCTACCAAAACTGATGGCGCAAAATACAGCTGCCTCTCAGGCACAGGATGGATCCAGCCCGGAAATCAACAGTATGATGAGCAATCTCGGAGAAATGATGGCGAAACTTATGGCAAGTGATTTTGCGGCATCTAAAGTCAACGAAGCTTGTGCCCAGGTCGACATTACCGGATACAACTATGCTGCGTCCCGCTATGAGATAGATGGTGATCTGTTCCCGAACCGAATCCTCGTTGGTTCAGAGACAAATCCTCCGGATTTAGATAAAAACTGGGCATTGGTAGAAAAACTTCCATATGTAATCGGCGATTTCGATTGGACTGCATGGGATTATCTTGGCGAAACAGGAATTGGAAAGATCAATTATACAGACCAGCAAAGTATGGGATTCTACGCACCTTATCCATGTAAAGTAGCCTACTGCGGTGACATTAATATTCTTGGTGTACGCAGACCTATTTCATACTGGAGAGAAATGATCTGGGGATTGAGAACAGCTCCTTACATTTCCGTACAGCTTCCACAGCATTACAACGATCCGCAAAGCATGTCACAATGGTGCATGTCCAATTCGGTGCGCAGCTGGAATTGGAGCGGATACGATGGAAAACCGATAAAAGTGGAAGTATATGCAGCTGCCGATGAATTGGAGCTTCGGATTAACAAAACTGTTATTGAACGAAAAAAAGTTGGCGAAGAGAAAAAATACATTGCTGTCTTTGACACAACATATCATGCTGGAAAAGTGGAAGTTATCGCATACAAAGATGGAAAAGAATGCGGTCGTGATGAGCTTCTGACCGCATCAGATGACGTGATTATCTCCGCCGAATCAGACCACACCCAGATTCCTGCTGATGGCAGTGACATTGCTTTCATCGATATCAGTCTACGAGACATTGCCGGCACGCTTAATCCGAATGTTGAAAAGTCTGTCACTATAAATATTGATGGACCCGGAACAATCATGGGATACGGAAGTGCTGATCCAGAGTCAGAAGAAAATTACTTCGATACGATTGCAAAAGCTTACGAAGGACGACTTCGTGCTGCAGTGCGTGGAACCGGTGAAACAGGAACCATCACCATAACTTTTTCTGCCGATGGATTGGAAGATGCAAAGGTTCAGATTCAAACTGCATAATTCCCCGCTTTCCTCAAAAACCAGGCTTAAACACATCTTTGTGATTAAACCTGGTTTCTTATATTTTAGAAATTTCTCCTGTTCGGGAACTTTATCATAATACTAGTGTAGTGTACCGATGATATATAGTTAAAATATTGCTGTTTTTTACGCCGTTTTGATGTATACTTAAAAGAAAAGGCGGTAATTACAAAATGGCAAGACCAAAAACATATCATATCAACCTGACTGAAGATGAATTAAAGACCATCAAATCTATTCTCAGGAAAAAGCAGACTTCAAAAACAGTAAAGAGCAGATGTCAGATTCTTTTGGATCTTGATGAAGCTCACGGGAAAGTCCTTACCCATGAACAATCAGCAAAGTCCAATGCAGTGTGCCTTGCAACAATTACCAACACGGTAAAACTGTATTCAACAAAAGGAATTGACGGCATTGTTACTTTGCAACGAAACATTAATTCAGACAATGCTAAACGTAAGTTGGATGGTCGTGCGGAAGCACGTCTGATAGAAATTGCATGTAGTCCTGCACCGGAAGGACATTCTCGTTGGACATTGCGTCTTCTCGAAGAACAAGCAAAAGTTGTACTGGATACACCGGTTGGAAAAAATGCAATTGGTCGGGCTTTAAAAAAAACAAACTTCGACCTCACAAAAACGACTACTGGTGCATCCACTCAAAAGAAGATGCAGAATTTGTAGCCTGTATGGAAGATGTCCTTGATGTATATGAACTTCCATATAATTCTAAACGGCCTGTTGTATGTATGGATGAAAAACCATATCAACTTTTAGGAGATGCAAGAAAATCATTACCAATGCGTCCCGGAGATAATGCCAAAATTGATTCCGAATACATACGCAATGGAACATGCAGTATATTTGCGTTTGTTGAACCACTTGGTGGGATGCATCATGTAAGCGTACATGAGCATCGAAAAGCTACTGACTGGACAAAGGAAATAAAGTATTTATCAGATGTAATGTTTCCAGACGCAGAAAAAATCATTCTTGTCATGGATAACTTAAACACTCATAAACCTGCATCCTTGTATAAAACGTTTCCTCCAGCAGAAGCAAGACGGATTATCAAGAGACTGAAAATACATTACACCCCGAAGCACGGCAGTTGGCTTGACATGGCAGAGATTGAATTAAACGTCATGACACGGCAATGCTTATCCAGACGTATTGAACGGCTCCGTAAAGAATTAAGTTCATGGGAAGAAGAACGTAACAAATCAAAAGCGAAAATTAAATGGCATTTTCAAACAGGTGATGCCAGAGAAAAACTAATATCATTGTATCCGAATCTTACTACCAATTAAAAATTGGTAGTAAGATTAAATGTCATCGGTACAATACAATAGTTTACCATATAGATTTTACCCGCGAAAGTCCCTGTATACATTTTTAATCAACAGTCTCTGTCTCGTTGTTTTCATCGGATTATCTGCTCGAATAATTAAGCTTTTGAAATGAAATACCGATTTGATCAATAGATTTCTTTACAGGTGAATGAATGTCATCTGAGTGGATTTAGAATAGCATATAAGCTATCGTATTGCAAGAGAAAAATGCAAACATTGACATCCATATAGCAACTATTAATAATAGCAAAAGGCACAGAGAATAATCTAACATCTCTATGCCCCTTTCTATGTCTCAATACTATTTTACACTAATTTTCATTTTGTAATCATACTTCCAACAATTCTTATCTCTCCTGAAAGAACTCAATCTCTTCCCCCACCGGACCTCTGCAGAAAGCAATTCTTGCCGGGAACTCAGGTACAGAAGCAATTACAATATCTTTTGGCTCAATAAACACTTCATACCCTGCTGCTTTCACCTTTTCTACACATGCATCCACGTCATCTGTCGCAAGTGCAAAATGTCGGATTGTTCCCTGTTCCAATGGACATTCTCCATCATTAAAGATTTCCATCAAACCAGCTCCCGTGTTAAACATGCAGCCTGTATCCCAAGCTCTGACTTCTTCCAATTCCAGAACCTCTTTATAAAAATGTTTGGTTTTTTCATACTCCTGCTCACTGCAACATTTCAATGCTACATGGTGAATTCCTTTTATTAAACTCATGATGATCTCTCCTTTTATCATTGGATTTTTGTAACAACATTTTAGCATCTTTTATTTCAAAAAGAAACTTTATTCCTTATTTCATATGTTATCTTCTGTCTAAAAATGTTATGATATATACAGAATGTTTTGGGATAAACCAACAGTCAGATAATAGCTTCAAAACACAATCGGAATCTGTAATGTATTTGCATGAAAAAATGTTTTTAGGAGGAATTTGTTATGGTAAAAGTTGGAATTATCGGATGTGGTAAAATTGCTCAAAGACGTCATGTTCCAGAGTATGCTTCAAATGTTCACGCGGAAATCATTGGATATTTTGATGCAAGAAAAGAGGCAGCCGAAGCATTAGCAGAACAGTATGGCGGTAAAGTTTACAATTCGATTGAAGAAATGCTTGCCGACCCGGAGATTGAAGCAGTCAGCGTGTGTACATCAAACAATACACATGCAGAAGTCAGCATACAAGCTATGCGTGCCGGCAAACATGTACTCTGCGAGAAACCGATGGCTCGTACTGTAGAAGAATGTGAAGAGATGATTCGCATTGCCAAAGAAATGAATTGTTTTCTTATGATTGGTCAGAACCAGCGTTTTAATACCGGTCATGTTCGTGCCAAAGAATTAATTGAACAGGGACTTATCGGTAAACCGCTGAGCTTTAAGACTTCATTCTGTCACGGCGGTCCGGAGCGTTGGCTTGCCGGTCCGGATTCAGATGATGTACCAAAAGATATCTGGTTCTTCGATAAGAAGATTGCAGGACTTGGTGTTATGGCAGACCTCGGTATTCACAAAATCGATTTGATGCAGTACCTGTTAGGTCAAAAAATCAAAGAAGTTACTGCGAAGATATTAACTTTGGACAAGAAAGATTCTTCCGGAAATCTGATTGAACTGGAAGACAATGCCATCTGCATTTTCAAAATGGAAAATGGAGTTATTGGTACAATGAATGTCAGTTGGACAGATTATGGTGAAGAAGATAATTCCACTGTTATTTTCGGTACGAAAGGATTGATGCGTATCTACGATAACAGTGAACATACCATTCAAATCAGTACCGACCGTGGCGATAAGATCTACTATGATCTGGACCGCATGATGACCAATGTAAACCAACGCGAATCCGGTGTAATCAAAGAATTCGTTCGTGAATTACAGAATAATGATTGGATAAATTCTGCGGATGAATTTTCAGTAAATGCAATCCGCGTGGTACGGGCAAGTTTCCAGTCAAGTATTGAGGATCGGACGATTAAGCTTTAAATTGCTATTTAGTTCATGAAATTAGATATACGTCCCTGCAAGAAAACATTGGATATGAATTTCTGTTCAGACTCCGTCAGCGGGAAATACTAGAAGGTCAGAATTGTTACTAAAAACAGAGATTAGAAACCAGCAACTCGGGCTACGCCCTCAAACAGCAAGTTTCTAATC
>DAVZKO010000092.1:0-11418 GCA_052272205.1 Schaedlerella sp.
TGTCTTATATCCCCATAGCTAAAGCAAGGGGTTTTACGACACACTGGATAAAGTACTGATTGTAGATGACGATCCTGCTATCTGCAAATTATTAGAGAAAGTTATGAAGAGTAATGAGCTTGATCCTACGATCGCAATGTCCGGTCAGGAGGCTCTGGACATCATAAAAAATCACACATTTGATATCATCTTAATGGATGTTATGCTCGGCGATATGGAAGGCTTCGAAGTGATCAAGAAGATCCGCAGCCAGGAGATTAGCACGCCGGTCATGATCGTCAGCGGAAGAAATGAAGATTATGATTCCCTGTACGGTCTTTCCCTCGGTGCCGATGACTACATTACCAAGCCTTTCCGTCCTCTGGTTCTCGGAGCCAAAGTAAAAGCGCTGATCCGCAGAAACAAGAATCTGGTTTTGGACAGTTCCGACATACTGGAAGCCGGTCCGTTCAGTTATGATTCTTCTACGATGCGATTCTATAAAAACGGGGAAGAGCTGATTCTTTCTGCCAAAGAAAGTGCACTTCTTCTCTTCCTGAAACACCCGCAGCAGGTATTTACCAAAGATATGATCTATGAACATGTCTGGGGCAATACGGTTGCCATTGATGACAATGCGATCATGGTCTACATCAATCGTCTGCGCGGAAAGATTGAAGAAAATAAACAAAGCCCGCAGCATATCATTACGATCCGCGGGCTTGGCTACAGGTTTATTCCTTAAATCTTGTCTTATACATACATCTTTTGATGTACCCAGGAGCCTGTTCCGGATATCAGCCGGAACAGGCTCCTGTATTTTTTTATTCTCGATAAACAAATCACATAAAATTGAACATTTCTATTCTTCCGTCTAATATCATACGTTTTCTCCCTCTTCAACCAGAGAATCAAGAAAAATCGCTGCTGCAAGGATATCTGCACAGCCTCCTGCACTGATATTTCTCTGTATAAAGGACTGATCCATCTGAAGTAATATCTGCACTGCATCTTTCTGATAAGCGCCGCCCGCATCCAGAAACATTTCTGCTTCTTTGTGAACATTTTTCAATACCTTCGGACAAGTCCTTGAGAGAATATTGGAATCCTGTACCTGACTCATCAACGTCATGAGTACCTGGAGTTTCACAAGATTCCAGTCTCTTCCCTCTTTCTTTCCCTGCTGCAATACCGGAAGAGCTGCTTCTGTGACGGAAGGGTATCCCAGAAGTGCTTCTCCTCTGATGCCTGCTGTTCCATAAGCTTGCAGGTTCTTAATCCCGTTTGTCTGAAATCCTTCTGTCTGATCTTCTGCGTCTGACGGCGAAACCAGATGCAGAATCTCTTCTCTTAAGACTTCTGCTGTCATGAGCTGTTCCATATACACAAGCTCCCTGACAGTTATACTTTTTCCTTCTTTTTTCAGTCTGCCCGCTGCCGCACAGAAGATGCCAAGAGTGAAGACCAGTCCCTTGTGCGTATTCACGCCGCCAGTTGCCCGGTACATCTTTTGTTCCGCTGCGATCCCATAAGTTCTGATCTTCAGGAAAAGCTCACGGGGTGTCCCCTGGAAGGTCTCTCCTTCAAGAGCCATCCGCACAAACCAGGGGCAAAGTGCCGCAGCACTTCTTTCAAATGTGTGCACGTCCATGTCGGTGTGCGCTCCGGTCGTCGCAAGGTCTACGAGTCCCGGCTTCGGAGTGGTGTAGACTTCTTCCAGAAGTGCACGGTATGCGAGTGCCCCGATGTGCTCTGCTGTCTGCTCCATACTTCCGGCTTCTTTTTTCACATCCATGAATCCAGCCCGAATCCGTTTTTGATTCAGCACTGGTATTCTGATCTGATTCATTATACTTACAGATTCCATCTGTCCCACTCCTCTCCGGCATTATAATCTTTCCAAAATGCCTTATTGATATCTTTTTATTCTAATTTATTTTGCAGCTTATTTATCATTTTCTGCAAATTCAAATGGCTTTACTTCTCTTACAACGTCCATGATCGTACCGTCACGGCTTTCGATGATTCCTACGACTCTGTCTCCGAATTCAACCTTCTGCGGCTCTCCTGCGATAGAGTATGCGATGTCTCTTAACTCTTCGATCGTCTTGAACGGAAGATCCACATCCTTCATGGCCTCGATCAGATCCTGTCTTCTAGGGTTGATTGCAATACCGTAATCTGTTACAACTACGTCTACAGTCTCACCAGGTGTTGTAACGGTTGTTACATCTGTACAGATAGCCGGGATTCTTCCCTGAAGCAGCGGTGCGATAACGATCGAGCATTTTGCTCCTGCCGCTGTGTCCGGATGTCCGCCCTGTGCTCCTGTCAGCATTCCGTCAGAACCTACAACTACGTTACAGTTGAAGTGTACATCTACCTCCAGTGCTGCAAGGATTACGAAGTCCAGTTTGTTGACAACTGCACCCTTATTGAACGGGTTCGCATATTCTCCTGCACTGATTCGGAAATGTTTCAGGTTCTTTACAGATTCTACGGCTGCAAGGTCGAAGTCCTGTGTATCCAGAAGTACGTCTACCTGGTCGTTGATCAGAAGGTCACACATTGGTTTTGTCAAGCCCCCGACACCGAATCTCATACGGATATTTCTCTCTTTCATGATCTTGGCAAGTGAGATCGTAGATGCGATAGATGCACCGCCGACACCTGTCTGATAAGAGAATCCATCTTTGAAATATGGTGTATTTACAACGAACTGTGTACAGTAATCAGCCATCATAAGCTTTCTCATATCTGTAGTCGGTTTTGCTGCTCCTGTTGCAATCTTCTTCGGATCACCGATCTCATCTACAACTACGACATAATCAATCTTTGTCATAGAAATGTGAGCCGGGAAGTTCGGGAATGGAACCAGGCAGTCTGTGATCGCTACAACTTTGTCTGCATGGTAAGCATCCGCCATCGCATAAGAAAGCACACCACAGTCAGATTTTCCACCGATACCACGGCAGTTACCATATTCATCTGCTGTCGGAGTTCCGACGAATGCGATATCGATCTGTGTCTCTCCGCTTTCGATTGCACGGACACGTCCGCCGTGGGAACGCATGATTGCAAGTCCTTTTAATTTTCCATGAGAAATAGCTTCTCCGATTGCTCCACGTACACCGGAAGATTCGATATTTGTAATTGTACCGTCTTCGATATATTCAACCAGTGGTGCATGTGCCTTACCAAGGGAACTTGCACAGATCGTGATATCTTTGATTCCCATATCGTGGATCTCTTTCATGACCATATTTACGACATAGTCACCGTCGCGGAAATGATGATGAAAACTGATGGTCATTCCGTCTTTGATTCCACATTTTTCCAGGACATCACGGATGTTATCCACAAGTTTACTTCCGTTCGAGTTGATAACACATTTTGTCATCGGTCCCTGTTTTCTATATTCATATCCATCAAAATGATGTGTTCCCTGAAATACTTCTTTTCCTGTTGCTTCCAGAATCTCTTCCGGAATGTCTCTTCCAACTGCATTAATCATCTTATAAATCCCCCTTGTACACGCCTGAGGCTTTTGCCAGACTGATTGTTCTCTTTGCGCCGTCGTAGAATGCAATGTCGATCATCTTACCGTCTACCGTAAATACACCGATTCCCTGTGCTTTCTTTTCATCGATTTCTTTTACAACCTTTTCTGCAAAGATGATGTCTTTCTGAGATGGTGTATAGATTTCATGTACTGTATTGATCTGTCTTGGGTTGATGATGGATTTTCCATCGAATCCCATAAGATGGATCGTCTCTACATCCTGACGGAATCCTTCCATGTTATCAAGGTCTGTGTATACAGTGTCGAAGCACTGCACACCTGCTGCTCTCGCTGCGATCACAAGGTTCTGTCTTGCTCCCATAAGCTCGATACCGGTTCCTGTGATGTGTGTCTGTAAGTCTTTTGTATAATCTCCACCGGATAACGCAACTCCGAATAATCTGTCAGAAGCTTCACAGATCTCAAGAGCGTTCATCACACCTCTTGCAGATTCTACCGCTGCCATGATCAGGACACTTCCTTCCGGACGTCCGAACTCACGCTCTGCTCTTACGACTTCTTTTTCTACCAGTTTGACATCTTCTTCTGTCTCTGTCTTTGGAATACGGATCGCATCACAACCGCCGGCTACCGAACAACGGATGTCTTCCTTCCAGTAAGGAGAATCCAGGCCATTGATACGTACGACACGTTCGCATCCTCTGTAATCAATGCTTCTAAGTGCGTGGAACAGAGAGAATCTCGCTGCATCCTTCTGGTTCTCAGCTACTGCATCTTCCAGGTCCAGCATGATTGAATCTGGTTTGTAAATATATGGATCTTTGATAAGTCCAGGTTTCTGGGCATTCAAAAACATCATGGTTCTTCTTAAACGTTTCTTATTCGGATTCATTATCTGATCGCACCTCCCCATGGCAGATTCTCAATCTGTTTTACAGAACGGAAAACCGCTCCTTCTACTCTTGCCTTGATCGTACAGTCAAGTGCTCCTTTATCAACAATCGCAATCTTCACATCGTCTACCCCCAGATTCTCAAGTGTCTCAAGGACAACTTTACGGATCTGATTGCCATACTGATTGATTACTGCACTGTCTAATGACAGGTCGATCTTTCCTTCCCCGGCCTCTACCATTACCTGACAGTCACTGGATTCTAATGTTCCCGCTATTGCAGGTCTTTTGATCTCCATGTTTATATCCTCCTCTTTCATTTATCTTGTGACTTTGTTCATCTCTTTATGGGTTTATCATAGTAATAAACCCTTACATTAAGGACATCTGTTTCCTTAATATTGGTTAAGAATCAATATTGATCCTGTTTTTAGTTGGATTTAATAAAATAATCCGCCAAGCTTAAATACCCCTAATGCAGAAAGTAATACGTTTAACAGTACATTTCCTACTGAAAGCAAGAACAGTGTTTTAAACATCTTGTTTAATTCTTCTGTAGAAGTCTCCCTTGCTGCAGAATAAGAAGACATAATAATTGCTCCTCCAGTAGAAAGTGGACTGATAGCTGCCGCAAATGATGTTGCTGTGATTGCAGAAATCAATTCCACATAATTTGCCCCGCCAAATGTTTTGCATACATCAGCTGCAATAGGAAATAATGTCGGCATAACTACACCTGTTGTCGAGCTTACCCATGAAAGAATACCAGATGTAGCCGCAAGGATCGGCGCTGCTGTATGTTCACTCATGAATTTCGTAAGGAAATCTGAAATCAAGGTAATACCGCCTAATGTATCAATCACATTGATCAACACGCCTACTCCACAGATAAATACCAGTGTTCCCCACGGAATCCCTTTGATTGCTTTTTTCTCATCCACTGCTCCAAGTAAGATCAGAACCGCTGCTGCTGCAAATGCGAACAGTCCCGTATCAAGTTTAAATCCGATACAGCAGATTACCATTACAATAATGGCAATAATTGTAAGCCACTGATCTCTGTTAAATTTCGGTATTTCCGAAAGTTTTAACGGATTGTCCGCCTTTACCTTATATCCTTTATAAAGAACATATACAACCAATGTAAATAAAAATCCTGAAAGGAGTGTAGATAAGAATAAATGCAGTCCAAATCCACTGTATCCTAATGGCTCTGACAAATTTTTTGCCAGAACTCCTGTTAAAGAAAGTACCGATGCACACCCCGCATTTGCTCCTAGTTTTGCATAAAGAGCTGTTGCCATAGGATTAATATCCATTTCAAACGCAAGATACATCGCAAATGTAGTCATCAATATTCCTGCTGCAATATGTCCTGGTCCAATCGCTGAAATGAATGCTGAAAGGAAAAACATCAGTATTGGAATTAACACTGTATTTTTTCCAACCAACGCAACAATTTTCTTCGAAAAAAGTTCCAATGTTCCATTATTCGAAGCCATGCCAAACAGAAATGTAACTCCTACCAGCGTTACAAACATCGAACTGCTAAATCCGGCAGCAATATCTTTTGCCGACATTCCGCCGCAGGTTCCAAGAAAGAATGCAACACCAATTGACAGGAACCCAAGATTTACTTTTTTGATAAAACCAATTGCCACCACGATCACAAGGACAATCAGTGAAATAATAGAAAGATTCATAATTTTTATCCCCCGTATTTTATATGATTGATCAACAGTTTCTAACGATTCCTTCCATAATCAGATTTGCTGTACGGAACCCAAAAGTGTCAAGAATTTCCGGGTCTTTTTCTCCTTCTTTATAATCAACGCCGCACTCAAGAACTCCTCCCGGATGTCCAATTCTTATGAACTGTGTGTCCATATTTTCCGCACATACCTGATTCACAATGCTTCCCGGGATAACTGCTGCTGCCGCTGTACACATCGCTCCTGTCATTGCATAACTTGGATGTGTTTTCTGCATTGACATCATCCTCGAAAGAATATCTATCTCTTCTTTTTTTATCTCTTTTCCGTCTATATTATGATAAGTATCCGCTTCTGACACAAATGTCATTTTCGGAATCCCCGGAGTATCCCATGCAGATCTTGTATAATCTTCACTCAGTCCAAGCCTGACAGCTGCAACACCTCTTACTTTCTCCAGCAGTTCCAGTTTCTCCTTATCTGCATTCAGTTCGTCTGGAAGTTCTTTTCCGTTCAGCCCCAGATCTTTTGCCTTTACAAATACCAGCGGGTTCGCTGCATCCACGATTGACACTTCAACCTGGCCAAATCCTGGTACTTCCAGTACATCTACTGCATTTCCTGTAGGCAGCAACCCCTTTTCCAGGGTGCCTGCCGGATTCAGAAATTTAAGTCTTATCGGTGATGCAGTTCCTGGAACCCCTGCAATACTGAAGTCTCCGTCGTATCTCACTGTTCCATTGTCAGTCTTTACATCTGCGACAATAATTTTATTTGTGTTTGTATTATATATTCTTACGGAGGTCGTTCCTTCTTTTGCCTCAACCAGTCCCTTTTCAATTGCAAACGGACCTACTCCTGATGAAATATTTCCACAGTTTCCCTTATAGCTGACAATTGGTTTATCTACCGATACCTGTGCAAATGTATAATCAACATCTGCATCTTCTCGTGCTGATCTGCTGACAATCGCCACTTTGCTCGTAACAGACTGCGAACCACCAAGTCCGTCTATCTGTTTTTTATCCGGACTTCCCATCATTTTCAAAAGCAGCGGATCCCATTTTTCATGTTCCTTCGGAAGATCACTTTCCAGAAGGTAGATTCCTTTGCTTGTTCCTCCTCGTATAATCATTGCAGGAAGATTTTTTCCATTATATTTTTCCATAAATATTTTCCCAGACTCTTTCTATCTTTTCTTTAATTTCCGGTTATAGTTAATAAGTGAACCACAGCGGATGATTTCTTTTTCTTCCTCTGTAAGTGGTTCTATTGCCAGAGATAACGGACGGATCTGTTCTCCCAGTACATAGGCCTTGATTTCTTTCATATCTGTATCCAGTATCTCTCTGATATCCGGCACAAAAATATAGTCATCATCTGCAAATGTTGCTTCTTCATTTAATACAAATGGTACCATTCCCCAGTTGATCAGATTCGAACGGTATCTTTTCGTCGCATATTCCACTGTAATATTGGCCCCTCCTAAAAGAACTCTCTGACATGATGCTGCCTGCTCTCTTGCTGAGCCATCACCTGGTTTTACTGCATAAATTGTACTGGACAGATCAATCGTCTCATCTGCAACGTCCTCATATCCTTCAATGGTACGGATCTTTTCAATCACTTTTTTAACTTCTTCCGGACAGTTCCCTGCTTTTCTTTCTTTTTCATAATTCATAACCGTCTTTGCTTTTCCGACATATTCAGGCACTCTTCTGCTTAATGTAAATTCTGCAAGTCCCATTGGATTTGAACGGAAAGACCCTGTTTCGCCGGACGGTATCAATTCATCTGTCGTTGTTACCGGATCTGTAATATATGCACATACTTTCAAAAGCATATGCTTATTAAGCTCTGGAAGCTCCGGCCAGTCTTTAATATTTGGTCCACATACCAGTTCTTCCTCCGGATCTTCTTTCTGGAACCCCTGATATACTCTCTGTTCATAGGAAACCGGATCATAATGATATTCCGGACACTGATATTCATATCCCAGTTCATCAGCTGCTGTAATTCTTCCTCCATTTGCCGCTGTTGCCGCAATCGAACGTGCATCCATAAGTGCTACACTCGCCAGCTGTCCATTTCCCGGTTTTGATCCTTCTCTGTTCGGGAAATTTCTGGTCGTATGACGGACTGCCAACTGTCCATGTGCAGGTGTATCTCCTGCCCCAAAACACGGACCACAAAAAGCTGTTCTGATTGTTGCACCTGATGCGATCAGTTTTTCAATGGCTCCCTTTCGTACCAGCTCCATCATTACAGGCTGGGAACTTGGATATACACTTAAATTAAATACATCCTGACCTGTTCCCTTTCCATCTAACAGATAAGACGCTTCCATAATATTCGAATATGTACCTCCGGAACATCCTGCAATCGTCCCCTGATCTGCATACAGCGCTCCATCATGTACTTTTTCCCAAAGATTCAGATGAAGGTCCGGATTTTTAATCAATTTCTTTGCCTCATCTTCTACTTCATGCAAAATATCATCTATATTTTCATTCAATTCGCGGATCTCGTAACCATTAGATGGATGGAACGGTAATGCAATCATACTATGTATCTTAGACAAATCAATGTAAATACAGCCATCATAATATGCCACTACTTTTGGATCCAGTTTTTTGTATTCACTGCCTCTTCCATGCTCTTTTAAAAATGCTTCCGTATCTTCATCTGTTCTCCATATAGACGACAGACAGGTTGTCTCTGTAGTCATTACATCAATACCATTTCTATAATCTGTACTCATGTTAGACACGCCAGGTCCTACAAATTCCATAACTTTGTTTTTTACATAGCCGTTTTTAAAAACAGCAGTAACAATTGCAATTGCTATATCCTGCGGACCAATTCCCGGATTCGGTTTTCCGTCCAGATATACTGCAACGACCTCTGGATATTTCACATCCCATGTCTGCTCAAGAATCTGCTTTACAAGTTCTCCTCCGCCTTCTCCAACGGCCATCGTTCCAAGTGCACCATATCTGGTATGTGAATCCGATCCAAGAATCATCTTCCCTCCACCAGCCATTGTCTCTCGCATATATTGATGAATGACTCCCATATGAGGCGGCAGATAAATTCCTCCATATTTCTTCGCAGCAGTCAGTCCAAATACATGATCATCTTCATTAATTGTTCCTCCAACCGCACACAGACTGTTGTGACAACAGGTCAGTACATACGGGAGCGGGAATTTTTCCACTCCTGAAGCTCTGGCTGTCTGAATAATTCCGACATATGTCAGGTCATGACTGGTAATTGCATCAAACTTAATTTTTAAATTATCCTTATCGCTCCCTGTATTATGTGACTGTAAAATATCCCAGGAAATCGTTCCCGATTTATACATTTCTTTTTTTTCCTGAAGTTCTCTATCCGCTTCTTTTTCCGGGATAATTTCTGTTCCATTTAAAAGAAACACTCCTGAATCATATAATTTCATATATATTTTCCTTTCATCTGACTTATATGTAACTTTCTTCTGACCGGCCAGTCTTTATGTACTCCTTAGATATCTTTGTCCCTATTGTACAGTTCGAAATACAATATGTAAAATTCATGTTTATCATATAATCCATTCATTTAGGGAATGATTTTATGTACTTTTTCCAGAACACCAATGCTAAATATATGCATTTTACACAAATTTCTCATATTTTATATGTATTTACACTTATATGTATAGTATTCTTTTTTTTCATACTTTTTATATTTTTTATCTATTTTATACTTGTGAATTTTACTCAGAAATCCTATAATGAATGCAAATACTGCTTTTATGAAAGGAGTTTTATATGGATTTCCGTGAATTAAATTATGTACTTGCAATTGATAAATACCAGAACATTACAAAAGCGGCAAACTCTCTTTATGTAAGTCAGCCTACATTAAGCAAATTTTTAATGAATCTTGAGAATACCCTTGGTCAGAAACTTTTCCGGAAACTGGGAAACAAATACATTCTTACATATGCCGGAGAACAATATGTGAAAACTGCAAAAGAAATTCTGATGTTAAAATCTAATCTGGATATCCAGCTGGCTGACATATTAAAACGGGATATCGGGGTTTTAAATGTGGCATTTCCACGTATGCGTTGTATTTATATGCTTCCCGCAACGCTTCCTGTTTTTCAGGCTGAACATCCTAACATCAAAGTAAATGTGTTCGAAGGAAGTTCCGATGAAAATGACCAGAGGTTATTGGATGGAAAAGCTGAAATCGCTTTTTACAGCAAACCAGACACTCCTAATCCTCTGATTGATTATGAGACACTCAACAAAGAGGAACTTCTAATCTGTCTGTGCAAAAATCATCCTCTGGGCCGTTATGCGCAGCCAAACCCATCCAGCCGTTATCCACGACTGGATCCAACACTCTTAAAGAACGAACTGATTCTTCAGCTGATGCCAGAACAGAGAACCCGTCAGTTGACTGACCGCTATTTTGGAAGTATTGGTTTAAAATTCAAGAATATTATGACCACCAGCAGCCTTCCGGCTATTATGGAACTCGTTGCTGTCGGCTATGGTGCTGCCTTTATTTTCGAAACACATCTTATGCATCATACATTCTCACAGCCAATTGACTGTTATAGTTTTGGAGAACCAAAAACTGTTTCAGATTTTGTTGTTGCACACAGACATGGCAGCTATCTGCCATCCTACGCTCATGATTTTATTGATATCGCCCGTAGTCTATTCAACGTTTCTGACTCCAGCTCATTTACAATCGATCAGTAATTTATTAACTTGGTATTTGTTAAGAATTCGCAAAAAGGCCGCAGCCATGTAAGTGAACCGCTCCCCGTCAAGTAGACAATTGAAAAAATATAAATTTTTCCTGCCAGTAGAAATTTATCTGCTGGCAGTTTTTATGCAGCTTGCAAGTAAATTTCGTGTTTTTCCATTGGCGTTAAAATTCCGAGATTCCTTTGCAAGCGTTTATTGTTGTAGTAATCTATATAATCTTCGATCATTTTTACGAGAGTACATCTATCAGTGAATCGTTTTCCATAATATCGCTCTCTCTTCAGAATTCCCCAAAAGCCTTCTATTGGTCCATTGTCGATACATTTAGCAACTCGCGACATGCTTTGTGTTATTCCAGCATTTACAAGTTTTGTATGAAATGTCCTGTTCGTATATTGGAATCCCCTGTCACTGTGAAACAGCGGCTGCGCACCAGGATTTCTAAGTAAAGCATTGTGCAATAACCATCACACATACAAGCACCTTTATCCTTATATTACATAAAAAAGGGTACAGTTCCCCTTACCCCATAAGAATGCTATTATG
>DAVZKO010000093.1:0-11221 GCA_052272205.1 Schaedlerella sp.
AGGACTTCAATTTCTCGATGTGTTTGACTATATTTCAACACATTTTGAGTGGCAGGCTACCCCATTGGAAAGAACATACATTGCAATAGACCTAAAATCATTTTACGCCTCAGTGGAATGTGTAGAAAGAGGACTTGACCCACTGACGACCAATTTAGTAGTTGCGGATGCCAGCAGAACGGAAAAAACCATATGTCTTGCGGTATCCCCATCTCTTAAGAAATATGGTATCCCCGGAAGACCCAGACTATTTGAAGTGGTTCAAAAGATTCGGGCAGCAAATGGAGAGCGAAAAGCAAAAGCTCCGGAAAGAAGATTTACAGGCTCATCTTTTGATTCCGTGGAACTCGAAAAGTCTCCGAATCTGGAAGTGGCATATATTACAGCAGCACCAAGAATGGCATATTACATGGAATATAGCACAAAAATATTTGATATTTATTTGAGATATATAGCACCGGAGGATATGCATGTATATTCGATTGATGAAGTGTTTATGGATGTCACAAGCTATTTGAAGAATTATAAGATGAGTGCTCGCGAACTTGCACTTAAGATGATTCGAGATGTGTTAAATGAAACCGGAGTGACAGCAACAGCGGGAATCGGTTCGAATTTATATCTCAGCAAGATTGCGATGGATATTGTAGCGAAGAAGATACCGGAGGATAAAGATGGCGTTCGAATAGCTGAACTGAATGAAATGTCATATCGCAGACTTTTGTGGAATCATGTCCCACTTACAGATTTTTGGAGAGTCGGTCCGGGATATGCGAAAAAACTTACGGAGAATGGACTGTTTACGATGGGGGATATCGCGCGCTGCTCGATTGGAAAGCCGAACGAATATTATAATGAAGCTCTTTTATACAGACTGTTTGGAATTAATGCAGAGCTTTTGATCGACCATGCCTGGGGATGGGAACCAACTACAATTGTGGAGATTAAATCCTATAAACCTCAGAAGAAGAGCTTGGGTTCCGGACAGGTACTCCATTGTGCCTATACTGCAGAAAAAGCAAAACTCATTGTAAAAGAGATGACAGATTTGCTGGTGCTTGATTTAGTAGACAAAAAGCTTGTTGCACAGCGAATGGTGCTTACGGTAGGGTATGATATTGATAATCTGACGAATCCGGCAATCAGAAATAAGTATCACGGAGAGATTACCACAGACCGGTACGGCAGACAGATTCCAAAGCATGCACATGGTACAATTACATTGCCTTGTCAGACTTCTTCTACAAAGATTATTATGAAGGCTGTGGAAGAATTGTTTGATCGGATTATTGATTGGAATCTACTGGTGCGTAGAATCAACCTTGTAGCAGACGGAGTTATTCTGGAGGACGAAGCCTCTAAAGAAGAAAGTTACGAGCAGCTTAATCTGTTTACGGATTATACGGTGTTGGAAGAAGAACGAGAGAAAGAAAAGAAAGAACGTGAAAAAGAAAAACGAATGCAGCAGGCGGTGTTGGACATTCAAAAGAAATTTGGCAAAAATGCAGTTTTGAAAGGTATGAATTTTGAGGAAGGTGCGACAACGCAAGAGCGAAATAGACAGATTGGAGGGCATAAAGCATGAGTGAGTATTATAGGGATGCACACAAATATGACGACATCATTGATATGCCACATCATCAGTCGAAAGAACGACCGCATATGTCACTTCATGACAGAGCAGCACAGTTTGCACCATTTGCAGCACTTACAGGCCATGAGGATGCAATCAAAGAGACCGCAAGACTTACAGATGAGAAAATTGTATTAGATGAAAGTGATGTCGGAAGAATCAATGAGAAACTTTTCGAGATTTCACAACATTTGTCGGAAAAACGGAAGATATCAATCACGTACTTTAAAGCGGATCAAAAGAAGAGTGGTGGTGCGTATCTTACAGATATCGGAACGATAAAAAAGATAGATGAGACAGAAAAAATTGTGATCATGGATAGTGGGATGAAGATTGCATTAGAGAATATTGTTGGAATAGAGACTGAAAATTTATAAAAGATAACTATACAGGAGGCATGAAAGATGGAGAAATCTACCGTTTATTTTACTGATTTTCGATGTCCGGTTGGGACAAGTCAGTTGGACAAGCTGAAAAAACTTTGTATCGCAGCAGGGATCAAAGAGATTGATATGGATGGAAAGTTTGTGGCAATTAAGATGCACTTTGGTGAGTTGGGCAATATGGCGTTCCTTCGTCCAAACTATGCGAAAGTAATCGCGGATGTATGTAAAGAACAGGGAGGAATGCCGTTTTTGACAGACTGTAATACCCTTTATCCGGGAAGCCGAAAGAATGCACTGGAACATTTGGATTGTGCGAATATCAATGGATTCAATACGATTACAACCGGATGTCAGATAATTATTGGAGATGGACTGCGTGGAACCGATGAAGTAGAAGTGCCGGTTGTAAACGGAGAGTATTGCAAAACAGCACTGATTGGACATGCAATCATGGACGCGGATGTTTTTATCAGTCTGAGTCATTTCAAGGGACATGAGGCAACCGGATTTGGCGGAGCAATCAAAAATATCGGTATGGGATGCGGAAGTCGTGCAGGAAAGATGCAGCAGCATGCGAGCGGAAAACCGGCAATTGATGAAGCAGTCTGTCGTGGCTGTCGCCGTTGTGCAAAAGAATGTGGCAGTGATGCGATTACATATGTAAATAATAAAGCTGTGATTGACTATAATAAATGTAAGGGCTGTGGTCGTTGCATCGGAGCCTGCAGTTTTGATGCGGTATACAATCCAAACAGCAGTGCGAATGAACTTCTTGATCGTAAAATGGCGGAGTATGCACAGGCAGTCTGTCATGGACGTCCACATTTTCATATTGCATTGGTACAGGACATTAGTCCAAACTGTGATTGTCATGGAGAAAATGATGCGCCAATTCTTCCTGACATCGGAATGTTTGCCAGCTTTGACCCGGTGGCACTGGATCAAGCGTGTGCAGATGCCTGCTTAAAGGCAACTCCGATTGAGAACAGTCAGCTCGGAGAACATCTGGCAGAGCCGGGATGGCATTGTCACCATGACCATTTTAAAGATTCCAATCCAAACATTGAATGGAAGGCAACATTAGATCAGGCAGAGAAGATTGGACTTGGAACAAGAGAATATGAGTTGAAGAGAATATAATGAAAAAAGAGAAAGTATACTATCATCTTCCCGGCTTGTTTGAATTTTATGAATTGTACAGTATATTTTTGCCGTTGTTTCGCGAGCATCGAGAATATTTTTACGATTGGTGTGAGATAGGCTCTATATATGGCGCTCCGGCAGATTGCATTTGGGGCGGTGGTCGTGTCGGTGGCGGAGATTACAGTCCGCGAGAAGTTTTGGCGTTGATGGAAGAGTATGTAATTTCAGCACGGTTGACATTTAGTAACTCATTGCTTAAGGAAGAACATCTTTTGGATGAGAGATGCAATACACTATGTGCTTTATTTGAAGATGGCAAGGAAAAACAAAATGGTGTTATTGTACATTCAGAGTTGTTATTAAATTATTTGAAAACAAATTATCCGGGACTTTATTTTGTTTCATCTACGACAAAGGTATTGACGGATTTTCAGCAATTAATAGATGAGGTAAATCGGGAAGATTTCCTTTATGTTGTACCGGACTTTCGGCTCAATAAAACTTTTGATAAGTGGAATACGTTGTCGGATTGGCAAAAAGATAAAGTGGAGTTTCTATGTAACGAGTGTTGTTGGTTTGGCTGTACAGACAGAAAAATTTGTTACGAAACGGTCAGTCGAAGAAACCTTGGAGAAGATTGTCCAGAGCATCACTGTGCCGCACCTGATGCACAGGAAGGTTATCGATTTTCAAAGGCAATGACAAATCCGGGATTTATTGGCATAGATGATATAAAAAATAGCTATCTGCCAATGGGATTCTCAAATTTCAAAATCGAAGGACGGGGACTCGGCAGTGCGTTAGTTTTAGAATTTTTGCTTTATTATATGACAAAACCGGAATATCAGATTCATGTCAGAGAAAGAATGTATTTGGATAATATGTTAGATTTGTTTTGAACTTTAAGGGAGAAAAATATAAAAATAAGCAGAAGGATGAACAAAATGAAAATTTCAGAAGTTTACAGCAGAACATCCACGTTAATAGAAGAGCTAGTGTCAGTTTGGGAGAAATCTGTTCGAGCCACCCATCATTTCCTATCTGATACAGAGATAAACCAAATTAAAAAATATGTTCCGATGGCTCTTGCGAATGTTGAACATTTAATTATGATCAAGGATGAATCTTGTAGAGTTATTGGATTTATGGGAGTGGAAAATAAATGATTCGATGCAGAAGATGGATGAACAAGGACTTGCAAAAATCAGGGAATATTTTGTACGAGGTTAAAATATCATAGATGACATAACCGAAAAGGTGTGATATACTTTATCCAGTTAAATTGATAAATCATGGAAACAATGGAGGAAGAAAGATGAATATTGTATGTTTAGACCTTGAAGGAGTACTCGTACCGGAAATCTGGATTGCATTTGCTGAGGAGAGCGGGATTCCGGAGCTTAAGAGAACGACAAGGGATGAGCCTGATTATGATAAACTTATGAACTGGAGACTTCAGATATTAAAAGAGCATGGACTTGGACTCAAAGAGATTCAGGATACAATCGCCAAGATCGATCCAATGCCGGGAGCAAAAGAGTTCTTAGATGAGCTGCGTTCTATCACACAGGTTATTATCATCAGTGATACATTTACACAGTTTGCAAGTCCTCTGATGGAGAAACTTGGATGGCCGACAATCTTCTGTAACTCACTTGAAGTAGCAGAGAGTGGAGAAATCACAGGATTCAAGATGAGATGTGAACAGTCCAAACTTACAACCGTGAAAGCTTTACAGTCTATTGGTTATGACACAATCGCAAGTGGAGACAGCCACAATGACCTTGGCATGATTCAGGCAAGCAAGGCTGGTTTCCTTTTCAGAAGTACAGATGCGATCAAGAAAGAATATCCGCAGCTTCCTGCATTTGAGGAATATGATGAGTTACTTGCAGCAATTAAGGCAGCATTGTAAAATAGAATATGGATTGAGGAAAAGGTTGGCTTTATGCAAAATGTAATTGCATGAGGGCAGCCTTTTTAGTATTGTATAGTGTAGAGCACTAAAGGTGCGCATCATGATGTAATAAATCGGGAACATTGAGAGAGGAAACAATATGAAAAAGATACTGATGATAGGGACTGGCGGAACAATCGCCTCCAAGCAAACAGAATATGGACTTGCACCGGGACTTTCGCCGGAAGATATTTTGACTTATATCCCTGCGGTGGCAAAGATTTGTGAAGTGGAGTCTATTCAGGTCTGTAATTTAGATAGCACGAATGTTACACCGGAACATTGGAAATTATTAGTAGAAACAATTGAAGAAAATTATAATGAATATGATGGATTTGTAATCTGTCATGGAACAGATACGTTGGCATATACAGCGGCAGCGTTGTCTTATATGATTCAGAATTCCAGGAAACCGATTATAGTGACCGGAGCACAGAAACCAATTGAGATGGATATTACGGATGCCAAAACGAATTTGTTGGATAGCTTTATTTATGCTTCCGATAATGATTCGCAGGATGTGAATATTGTATTTGATGGGAAAGTAATCGTAGGAACAAGGGCGAGAAAAGAGAGAGCGAAGAGTTACAATGCATTTACAAGCATCAATTTTCCATATCTTGCAGTGATTCAGGATGGTGTGTTAGTTCGTTATATCAATGAGATGCCGTATACAGGACCGGTAAGATTTTATTACGAAATGAAAAACAGTGTTTATGTATTGAAACTGATTCCGGGGATGAATGCAGATATCTTACCATACTTGTTTGAAAACTATGACTGCCTTGTTATTGAAAGTTTTGGGGTGGGCGGAATTCCAGAGAGCTTGTTAGAGGAATTTTATGAGGAAATGAATAAATGGAAGGACAAAGGCAAGATCGTTGTAATGACTACGCAGGTTGCTAATGAAGGAAGTAATATGACAGTGTATGAAGTTGGGAAGCGTGTAAAGTTGGATTTCAAATTACTGGAAGCATATGATATGACTTTAGAAGCGACCATTACAAAGATGATGTGGTTAATGGCATTAGGGGATAAGCGATATGAAGAAATGAAACGTGATTTCTATCGTTTGATCAATCATGATATACTATTCACAAAACGAGAATGGGATGAAAAATAGGAGGAAACAAAAATACGAATCCGCCCTATTTATTTTCCTGATAGTTTGGTATACTAAATGCTGGAGGAACAGTAGGAAATTTGTGAAGTATGGAATTGCCTGTTATAAGAAACATTGTAAAGTAGTAATTGGAGAGAGGGGCTGACAGCGGTGTAGCCTCTCTTTCTGTCCTCAAAAATATAAATGGAGTGAGTAAAAATCATGAACGCAAAAGAAACATTAAAAACATATTTTGGATATGATTCTTTCCGTGATGGGCAGGAGGATATGATAGAATCTCTTTTATCCGGAAGGGACGGGCTTGCAATCATGCCGACCGGTGCAGGAAAATCTATCTGTTATCAGATTCCGGCATTGATGCTGCCTGGAATTACACTGGTGATATCTCCGCTGATATCATTGATGCAGGACCAGGTGAAGGCTTTAAATGCTGCGGGAATTCATGCGGCATTTATCAATTCATCACTTACAGAAACACAGATTAGAAAGGCATTAAGTCTGGCGGCGAGCGGAACCTATAAGATTATTTATGTGGCACCGGAGAGACTGGTGAGTTATGAATTTCTGGATTTCGCATGTCATACAGAGATATCTATGATTACAGTGGATGAGGCGCATTGCATATCACAGTGGGGACAAGATTTCCGACCAAGTTATTTGAAGATAGTAGAATTTATCCGGCAGCTTCCAAAGAGACCGATTGTAAGTGCATTTACGGCAACGGCGACAGAACAGGTAAAGAATGATATTCAGACAATTTTAAATCTTGAGAATCCAAAAGTATTAGTTACCGGATTTGACAGAGAGAATTTATATTATCGTGTTGAATCAATCAGAAAGAAGGATGATTTTATTCTGGATTTTGTTGGGAAGCATCAAACAGAGAGTGGAATCGTTTATTGTGCAACAAGAAAGAATGTTGATAAAATATTTGAATTGCTGTTTAAGAGTGGCATTCCGGTGACAAAGTATCACGCAGGAATCGATAATGAGACGAGAAAGAAAAATCAGGATGACTTTATTTACGACCGGGTGCAGGTGATTGTGGCAACGAATGCATTTGGGATGGGAATCGATAAGTCCAACGTCAGATATGTAATTCATTATAATATGCCGCAGAGCATGGAAAATTATTATCAGGAGGCAGGACGTGCCGGAAGAGATGGGGAACCATCACAGTGTATCTTGTTGTTTTCACCGCAGGATATTGTTATCAATAAATTGTTGCTTGGCAGCAAGGATTTTTCGGAGCTGGACGAAGCGGAATGTGAATTGGTAAAACAAAGAGACATGCATCGGTTGCAAGTAATGGAAGGATATTGCAGGACGACAGGATGCCTTCGAAACTACATATTGGAATATTTTGGAGAGACAGTAAAAGAGGCATGTGATAACTGCGGAAACTGTCACAGAGAATATAAAGAAATGGATATGACAGCAGAGGCAAAGAGCGTTATTAATTGTGTTGCGGAGACGAGAGGCAGATATGGACTTACGCTTGTCATTGGGACTTTGCGAGGTGCGAATCAGGTAAGGCTGAGAGAGCTTGGCATGGTGGATTACAAATCTTATGGCACATTAAAAGAGTATAGTGAAGCGATGGTTCGAGCGCTGATTAACCAATTGCTGGAAGAAGGGTATCTCTATCAGACGGAAGATAAGTATAGTGTATTGAAAATGGGCGATATAGAACCATTAAAAGACGAAGACACAAAAGTAATTTTAAAAACATATGAACAAAAAGAAGCACCGAAAAAGAAGAAAGTGAGAAAACAGAGGAGCACAGGTGCGTTGACGTCCCTTGGTTCAGAGTTGTTTGAAGAACTGAGAAAACTCCGACTGGAGATTGCGCGGGCGGAATCTTTGCCGCCATATATCGTTTTTAATGATAAGACTCTGATTGATATGTGTTTAAAACAGCCGAAAACACCGGAACAATTTCTTGATGTATCGGGTGTTGGACAAAGTAAATTAGAAAAATATGGAGATAGATTTTTAGATGTGATAAAATCATTTACGGAAACCCATTCGGAAGAGATATCGGAAGGAATGGATTTTGCAACAGAAGAAATAGATTTTACAAAATAGAGGACAAAGCGAGATGATATTAAGATGACGATACACAGCGGCTTGATTTTATATGTGATCATAATAAATGTGATTACTTTTGCAACATTTGGAGTAGATAAATATAAGGCAATACGACAGGAATGGAGAATACGGGAAAGCACGCTGCTTGGACTGTCTCTCATCGGCGGTTCGATTGGCGGATGGATTGCAATGTACACATTCCATCATAAGACAAAGAAAGTGCATTTTTTTGTGGGAGTCCCGGTGATACTGGCAATTCAAATATTCGTATTCGGTTATTTGTTTTGGGGAGGTGGTGCTGCATGATGACACGTGAGGAAGCAGTAACTTACGGATTGTCTTTTGAAAATGTATATGAGGAACGGCCGTTTCGTGATCCGAATTGGCAGCTTATAAGAGTGAAAGGAAGTAAAAAGACATTTCTCTGGATTTATGAACGAGATGGGTACATCAATTTGAATGTGAAAGTGAACCCGGAGTGGCGTGATTTCTGGCGCGAAGCATATGATGCTGTTATTGCAGGATATCATTTGAACAAGGAACATTGGAATACGATTATTTTGGATGGAACCATACCGGATGAAGAAGTCAAAAGAATGATCGCAGAAAGTTACGACATCATTACAGACAGCCCGACGAAGAGGATTTATGAGGCGGTCAAAAAGATTCCAAGAGGTCATGTAGCAACATATGGGAAGATTGCTGAGATGGCAGGAGAACCGAAGATGGCAAGAGCAGTGGGCAATGCACTTCACAAGAATCCGGATCCGGAACATATTCCGTGTTTTCGAGTAGTGAATGCAAAGGGAGAGCTTGCAGGAGCCTTTGCATTTGGAGGAGAGAATGTGCAGGCAAGACTTTTGGAAGAAGATGGCGTGGAAGTCGTTAATGGGAAAGTGGATTTGGAAAAGTATGGGATATAGTTTACAAAAGAGAGCACATGTTTTTCGATAACTCCAATATTAGGAAGAGGATAATAGATAAAGACAGAACAGGAGATACACATTATGAAAACAGAACGAGAGAAAATGACAGCCGAAGAGCCATTCTGGACCAATGACCCTCAACTTATGAAAGACAAGAAGAATGCAAGAACGCTTGCAGAGCAATATAACCATACAACAGAAGAAGATACAGAACTTAGACAGGAATTGCTTCACCAGATATTCGGAAAATGTGGAGAAAAAATATTTATCAAACCACCATTCCATTGTGACTATGGTTATAATATTTATCTGGGAGATAATTTCTTTGCTAATTTTGACTGTGTATTCTTGGATGCGGCACCGATTACAATTGGGAAGAACTGTCTGATTGGACCGCAGACAGGTATCTATGCAGTGGGGCATCCGTTGGACGTGGAAGATCGTAATGCAGGAATTGGAGTTCCAAAGGCAGTGACAATCGGAGACAATGTCTGGATTGGAGGACATGTTACGATTCTTCCGGGCGTGACACTGGGGGATAACTGTGTAGTTGGTGGTGGTTCTGTTGTGACGAAATCATTTCCTGATAATGTTGTAATAGCCGGTAATCCAGCACGGATTATTCGTCATTTGGAGGAGAAATAAAGTAAAACACAAAGGAGTAAGTGAATGATGGAAAATTTTGAATATTATGCACCGACAAAGGTCGTATTCGGAAAAGAAACAGAAAAACAGGTTGGAAATTTGGTAGCACAGCAGGAATGTAAAAAAGTGCTGGTCCACTATGGAAGTGGAAGTGTGAAACGAAGCGGATTATTGGATAGAATTTATGTATCTCTGGATGAAGCAGGCATCAATTATGTGGAGCTTGGAGGTGTTGTTCCGAATCCACGACTTTCCCTTGTTTATAAAGGGATTGATTTATGTAAAGAAGAAGGTGTTGATTTCATTCTTGCAGTCGGCGGTGGAAGTGTGATCGATTCTGCAAAAGCGATTGGATATGGCGTGGCAAATGAAGGCGATGTATGGGATTTCTACGAGAAGAAACGCGAGGCAACTGCCTGCCTGCCAATCGGAGTCGTGCTTACAATCGCGGCAGCAGGTTCCGAGATGAGCAATTCATCTGTTATCACAAATGAAAATGGATGGTTGAAGCGTGGCTGCAACTTCAATTGTTGCAGGGCCAAATTTGCAGTGATGAATCCGGAGCTTACAATGACGTTGCCAAAATATCAGACAGCGAGCGGATGTGTGGATATCATGATGCATACAATGGAGAGATATTTTAACCAGTCAGAGAATATGGAACTGACAGATGGTTTCAGTGAGCATCTTATTTGTACCGTTATGAAAAATGCGAAAATCCTGATGACGGAGCCGAACAATTATGAGGCAAGAGCGGAAGTGATGTGGGCAGGAAGCCTGTCGCACAATGGACTTACCGGATGTGGTACAGATGGCGGGGACTGGGCAAGTCACCAGTTAGAACATGAGCTGGGCGGTATGTTTGATGTGGCACATGGAGCAGGTCTCGCAGCAGTGTGGGGAAGCTGGGCTCGATATGTGTTGGATGCACGTCCGGAACGTTTTGCACAGTTTGCAATTCGTGTTATGGGAGTAGAGCCGATGCAGACAGTGGAAGAGACTGCACGGAAAGGAATTGAGGCGATGGAAACATTCTATCGTGAATTGGAGATGCCGACTTGCATTCGTGACATGGAGATTTCGCTGACAGAAGAGCAGTGTCATGAATTAGCAGAAAAATGCAGTCATTTTGGAAAGAGAACCATCGGTATTGTTAAGAAACTGGATAAAGAGGATATGTTTCAGATTTATAAAAATGCCAGATAGCCAGATGAAATTGACACATAAAAAGAGATATTCTTGTATAAATAGTAAACGATAGGATGATAAAAATATTATGAAGATAAAAATCGGAATTGTAGGAACGAATAAAATCAG
>DAVZKO010000094.1:0-11141 GCA_052272205.1 Schaedlerella sp.
TAATTGTACCGGCGATGATCGTCCCCCGTCCGGTCAGTGAAAAACATCTGTCAATCGGCATACGGAAGGGACCCGAAATCGCTCTTACATGATGAGTCTGTGCCACCTTTTCCACAATCTTCTGTTTTAACAGCTCGATTCCATTTCCTGTAACCGAAGACACACACACTTCCGGCCATGTCGCAAAAACCATGTTTTTCAGTTCTTCACGGATTTCTTCTACCATCAGCTCTTTCCATTCTTCATCCACCAGATCCGATTTTGTAAAAACAAGGAGTCCATTTTCAATATGAAGCTGTGATAAGATTTCCATATGTTCTTTTGTCTGTGGCTTGATTCCTTCATCCAACGCTATTACGAGCAAAACCAGATCCATTCCATACACGCCGGACAACATATTCGGAAGAAACTTCTCATGTCCGGGTACATCTACAATCCCTGCGCGATTGCCATCCGGCAGATCAAACCATGTGAATCCAAGATCAATTGAAATACCACGCGCTTTTTCTTCCTTTTTTGTGTCCGTATCCCGTCCGGTGAGCGCATGGATCAAGGCCGTCTTACCATGATCTATATGCCCTGCCGTACCAATGATGATATGTTCCATGTATCTGCCCTCCTCATTGCCTGTTTTTCGATTTGTCTCCTTTGAATGCTCTTATTATAACAAACTTTCCGATAACGTCAAAGAGCCGATACATCCAGATCATGTATCGACTCTTTTAAATAAAAAGCAATAATATCAATTCAATTTTTCACAAATACCATTACTTAAAATTCTACTTGGCACTTTCTGCTTATTTGCTGTATACAGCTTCATTCCACATCAATTCATTTCTAAACTGACGAATGTTTGTATTTTTATCAATATAGACAGCTTCAATTCCCATCTCTGCTGCCCAATCGCCCATCTGTTCAGCAGTCAGATCATAAGTAAATGCTGTGTGATGTGCTCCGCCTGCATAAATCCAAGCCTCTGCACCTGTGTGAAGATCCGGCTGCGGAGTCCAGAATGCAGTTGCTACCGGAAGTTTAGGCATCGGTTTCTCTGTCTTTTTACACTCTACATCATTGATGATCAGACGGAATCTGTCTCCCAGATCAACAAGTGATGTGGCAATCGCAGGTCCCTCTTTTGCTGTAAATACAAGACGGGTAGGGTCTTCTCTGTCACCCATAGACAATGGCTGGCACTTGATACTGATCGGGCCATCCGCAATTGTCGGGCAAACCTCCAACATATGTGCCTGCAGAATCCCTTCTTTACCCGGAACCAGATTATAAGTGTAATCTTCCATAAATGAAGTTCCTTTTGCATCCTTCATTCCCTGTGTCATGATCTTCATAACACGTACCATGGCTGCTGTTTTCCAGTCACCTTCTCCACCGAATCCATATCCTTTTTCCATCAGTCTCTGGATTGCAAGTCCCGGCAACTGCTGTAATGAACCAAGATCACCAAAATGTGTAACGATTGCCTGATAATTCTGTTCTTCCAAAAACTTTTCAAATCCAAGCTCAATCTGTGCCTGAACCGCTACATGTCTGCGGAATTCTGCTTCATCTCTTCCTTCCAGAAGTATCTGATATTTGCTATAATACTCTTCTACGAGAGCTTCTACATCCCCCGGTTTTACATCCTGTACCACTGCTGCGATTTCATTTACCGGATATGCATCTACTTCCCAGCCGAATTTGATCTGTGCTTCTACTTTGTCCCCTTCCGTTACGGCAACATTTCGCATATTGTCCGCAATACGCATAACACGAACATGGCTGCTCTCAATCACGCCGACCGCAGTACGCATCCAGGAACCGATTCGCTCCTGTGTCTCTTTATCTTCCCAGTATCCCATAACAACTTTACGGCTTTTGTTGAGACGTGTGAAAATGTGGCCGAACTCGCGGTCTCCATGTGCTGCCTGATTCTCATTCATAAAGTCCATGTCAATCGTGTCATATGGAATCTCACGATTAAACTGTGTGTGGAAATGCAGAAGCGGTTTTCTCAATTCTTTCAATCCGAGTATCCATGATTTTGCCGGCGAAAATGTATGACACCATACGATGACTCCTGCACAATTCTCATCGATATTTGCCTCATTAAATGTTTGGCGGATTACCGCATTCGTGATCAATGTCGGTTTCCATACAACTTCATATGGTAAAAGACCGGACTCATTCAAAGCCTTTACGATAATCTGCGAATGTTCTGCTACATGTGCAAGGCATTCATCTCCATATAAGTCCTGTGATCCTGTACAAAACCAAAACTTGTAATCTTTACATCCTAACATAATGTGTTCTCTCCTTTTCTAAACTCACTTGTCGTTCTTTCTTAGCCAATTCACCTTACCGCTCTTTTCAAGATGCACTCGGTAATTTGCTTCCTTAACTCTAAGCTCAGTATAGCTTTCCGATAAAAAAATAGAAAGAAAACTCTTGTCTACTTCTGGACATTTATTAATCCATTTTGTAATATAAAAGAAGATAACCTATGGAAAGGAGCGTTCCCATGCTTGCTAATTTTGAGAAACGAAACTATAACGGAAATGAACGTGTCTGGATAGGACGATACCGCAATCTGCAGAACCTTCCTCACTGGCATCTGGAAAGTGAACTGCTCTATGTAGAATCCGGTGCAGTCATCGTCTCCGATAACCATGAAAAATATCACCTTGCTCAAGGAGAGGCGATTTTTCTGCAAGGTGGAGATATCCATTATATCAAAAGCGAACCGGATAGTATTGTTGCCATCACACTTTTTGACTCATCATTGATCAGTGGAATGCTAAAAGACCATCGTCTTGCCTGTGCCAAACTGGAACATCCTTATCCGATTCAGACATGCTTTGAACATATGCAGGAAGAGTTAACATCGCATACTAGCTTTTACGAATTAAAACTCCGCTCCCTGATCACGAGTCTTATGGTAGACATATTCCGTCAGGAAGAACTTGCCGTCCAGATTCAACCTGACAAGGAGAAACATTCCTCTATCGATAACTATAAGAACCTATTATCGGAAATCGAATCCAAATACGATTATATTACCTTTTCCGATGCTGCGGATTTTATGAAACTGTCTGAGCCATATTTTTCCAAATTCTTCCGCAAAGTATCCGGCATGACATTTTCCCAGTATCTCAATACCGTACGTCTGGAACATGCCATTGAATTATTAAAAAACAATACGACGCATATGCCGATCACAGAAATTGCAGCCCAATGTGGATTTGACACGATCCGGCACTTTAACCGTGTATTCAAAGATATCACCGGCATGTCGCCGCGTCAGATGCCTTCCGATTATGTACTGGATGTCTGTCCGATCCGTGCGATCTCCGATGCATTTGACCCAACATTAAAGAACTCCGAGCTATTATAAACAGCTCGGAGTTCTTCTTTTCTAATTCGCGAGATATGGCATCCCTCGCGAATATCTACTAGCATAAATTTTGGTTTTATTAATTTTAGTTATTTACTTATTTTACCAGATATACATCTGCGTTTGTCACACCTAATGCCAAAGCATCAGCATGATTATTTACATAGATATCAATACGGTTTTCTTTGATGGCTCCACCGCAATCTTCTGCTGTGAATACATGTCCACCGATGATAACTTTCGTTCCATATGGGATCACACGCGGGTCTACCGCGATTGTCTGACCTTCCACAACCGGAGTTCCGGTTGCTGTAATTCCGGTCTCTACATCACAACAGATCTCACATGCACAATAATATGTAATCTTGAAATTGCCAAGGCACTGTCCATACATATCCTGTGTTGCATTGACTTCGCCGATTCCGGCACCTGCTACCGAATACTGATCATTCAGGATTCGGGTTGCCCATACGGCATCTGCTTTATATACATTACCGTAAATGATTCCATCATTCTCATTTGCAGCCTCAATCGTCTTGCCATTGCCGGCATACATTACAACATGGTAAATGTCTCCGCCTTTTGCATAGAAAATCAGATCTCCCGGCTGTGCATCTTCTACTGCAATCTTGGTTCCATACTGTGCCTGATCTGCTGCTACTCGTGGCAGATTATATCCATACTGTTTGTAGATCTGCTGTACGAATCCAGAACAATCGGCTCCGTTTGTCAAACTTGTTCCACCCCATACATATGGGTTACCGATAAACTGTGAAGCGAATTCCAACATAGACTGTCTAATCTCTCCACTCGGAGTTCCGGCCTTTGTTGATGTAAGTGTATAATACAACGCATCGTTGTCTTCCGGTTTGATCTCTTCTTTTGCTGTTGTGAATTTATCTTCCCCGGTTTCATTTACCTGCTTTGTAACTTCATCACCTGTACTCAGGTATTCACTCTTTACAAAACCTCGCACATCGCCGGATTCGATATATGTCCATTCAGCATCCTGATCTGCAAGAATATAACAGATGTTGCCCTGTGTCATCGTTCCGACAACCGGAGAATCCTCGCTCTTCTCCTCACGGATATTCAGTTTATCTGCACTTACCAGTGCATATGTTTTCTTTGCTACAGTCTGATTAACTGTGGCTCTCAGATATGTATATGCCTGATTCTCTGTAGGATCTACTAACGTAGTTCCTGTCTCAACCATACCTTCGATTCCTTTATATTCTTTGTTCTCATCCTGTGCTGTTTTCTTCGCCTGTGTCTGGTAAACCGATAGCAATTCCTGTGCCGCATCTCCGGTATATACTTCCGATGCTCTGACAAAACCACGTACATTACCGGACTCTACATACAGCCAGCCATTCTCTTCCTCTTTGAGAACATACAGCAGACCATCCTGTGAAATCTGTCCTACAGCTCTGGCACCTTCTGTCAACTGCTGTTGTGCAAGCTGTGTATTGAACGTCTTTTGTGCCTTCGCTGTCGCTTTCTTTTCTGCTGTTTTTCGTAATGTCTTTGAACTTTTCGCTACACTCTTCTCTTTCGAAGTCTGTGTATCTGTTTCCTTTGTATCATTCTTTGAAGTTGATACGGCGCTGATCAGTTTGTTCGCTGCTGTCATCTCAGATACAGTTGAATCACTCTTTGCCTGTGTACTCTTCAATGACTTTGTCGTCTGTGCTTTTACTTTTGTCAGCTTTGTTGTACCTTTGAGCTCTGTTCCGTTGCTCTCGTCATCTGCCTTACTTGCAGTTTTCTTCGTGTTCTTGTTTGTTGTAGTCTTCTTGGATGTTCTCTCTACAGAAGCTTCTGTTCCTGCGTTCTGTGCATCATACTCAGCCTGTAAGATCTCTGCTTCTGCCTTCGCAGCTTTCAAATCTGCCGCTTTCTCTTCATCCGATACTGCACTTGCTTTGATATCTTTTTCTGTACTTGGAATCGACTCACGAACATACAAATCTGTCTTTGCAAATGCATACTTTCTCGCAACTGTCCAGAAACGGAAATCTTCCACTACCTGTGGCAGCTTCACGATCTGCTGTCTGGCGATCAAAGCCTGATTACTTCCCGCAGAAGTTGTCTCTGTACTCGAATTCTCTGCTGCCTTCGTTTCAGTCGGAGCTGCTTCTGCCGGCTGTTCCTCTTTCTTGTCCGTCTCCGCTGTTCCATTATCCTTGGAATCCTCTGTCTTATTCGCATCATCCGGATTGTCCGGTGTCTCCGGATTCTCTGGGGTATCCGGATTCTCCGGTGTGTCTGGATTCTCTGGGGTATCTGGGTTTTCCGGTGTATCTGGGTTTTCCGGTGTATCTGGATTCTCTGGGGTATCCGGAACTTCCGGTGTCTCTACTACACGTTCACCAGTCTCAGGATTGACCTTCTGTCCTGTCATCGCATCAATCAGATACTGACTCGCCTCATCCAGATAAATCTCCCCATTCTGTAACATCTGAAGAACTGCATCCGATACATCGACAAGATTCTCAGAGCCATCCACCGCTTTTGCCTGCATTCCCTCTGCTGCCTGTGCAGCCTCCTGCCCTACTGCTACATTGCCGTCTTCTGCAAATGTAGCTACCGGAGCACTCATAGCCAGACCCACTGACAAAAGTCCTGCAAGTGTCTTAGTTCCTATAATTTTTGCTACTTTTATGTTTCTAAGTTTCAAACCTAACTCCTTTCCTATAGTTTCTTGCCTCGTCCTCGTAGTTACCTTCTTATACCATGTACCATGAAGAAACTATAGCCTAATAATTATACTCCTTTTTCTTCCAATTTTCAATTTTATCCAGAATATCCCCGTCTTAAAATTTTATTAATTTATTATTATTCACAGTGTCTGTGACCAGCAACATTGATTTTACAGATTTCTTTCTTATTCACAGCCTTTGAGTACCTCTACCATGTCGAGTTTTCGAATTCTCTTCGAGAACATAAAACTTACCAGCATCGATACAAACAGCACCAATGCTCCCGCAAGGACATAATCGTATACCGGAACGGACAACAGATAATCAAAATTTTCTCCATTGCTGTTCATCATTGCGTTGAGCGATACATTTCCCAAAGGCGTTCCAAGAATGATTCCGATTATAGAAAGCCACAGATTCTGAATACTGATCAGGCTTCGGATTCTCTCCGAACGGAAGCCCAATACCTTCAATGTCGCAAACTCTTTCTCACGTTCATGGAACGACAGAGAACCTGAATTATACAGGACTACCACGATTAAAATAGCAGAAAATCCAATCATCATGACTACTAAGATACTGACCGTCTCCATACTTGTCTCATACGCAGCTTCCATCTCTGCTTTGCTGTTAACTGCAGTGATCAGTTTTTGTTCTGAATCTGTTTGCACATCCTGTTCCGGCTTTTTATCACTCATCAATAAAGTCGGGGTGTAATCTGCACCGGTTTTCTCATAATCTTCCCTCAAGCACGCAATGCCCTGTGTCTCGGAGCAACGATAGATCATTCCGACTTTGGCTTCATACCATGTATTCTTAGAATAGAGATGCCAGTAAATGGTATCTCCTACCTTGATATCCATATCTGCTGCCAGCTTTCTGCTAAGTCCGATCGTTCCCGGCACAAGATCTGTCACCTGATTATTTACATCGAGAATATTATACTTATGCTTTCCCTCTACAACCGTGATCGTTTCTTTCTTTTTTTCTGTCGAAGATGCATCCTTCACCTTTGCAATCTCAATCTGATCCTGCATCACAAGTTCTCCGTCCACCGACTCTGACAAGGCATCTACATCCGCTAATTTGGCATCCGAAGATAATTTTGTCTGGTATTCAGAAACAGCAACTTTTTCAAAATTCAGATCCACCATTGTACTTACCAGGTTGCTGCAGCCCACACCATACACCATAAGCAGCATACCGACGGCAGTTCCGATAATACACATAAATGTACGAAGCTTCGCTCTGGAAATATCGCGCAAATTATACTGGCTTGCAAACGATAATTTCTCCCAGAACGGCAACTTTTCAAACAGACAACTTCTTCCCTGTTTCGGCGGTGCCGGACGAAGCGCTTCTGCCGGTCGGATCTTAAGGAGTTTGCGACAACTTAAAAATGCCGATAAAATACAGGCAGCAACGATTGCCACCGAAATAACCAAATACATCGGGTGGAATACCGAATGTAATCCCGGCACAATATAGAAGCCTCCGAATATCTCCATCAATATCGGGCATCCCCATTGCACACCGATTGCCAGTCCGACGATCACACCAAGTAATGACACAAGAAAACTAAAACTGATATAATGCAGCATAATTTTCCATTTCTTCATTCCCAGTGCATTCAACGTTCCAATCTGTGTTCTCTGTTTTGCCACCATCCTGCTCATCGTCGTTGCGATAACAAGGATTGCGATTCCGACAAAGATTACAACGAATACATAAGAAAACGCCTGATGCTGCTCCAGTTCGCTATCCAGTCTTGCCAGTCCCGGAACCGATTGCCGATCGATCATAGCCGAATAATCATGATCCAACGCATCCGCGATCTCCTCTTCATGCGCAAGTGCTCCGCCATCCTTTGTCCGAATGACCATCTGTGTATATGGCATATAATCCATCAACGTATCATCATCCATCGCTCTAATCGCAAACGAAAGGAACTGTTGTGAAAGTGACATATGATCCGACTGCACTTTGCTGTCATCAGATTTCTTTTCTTTTGAATCCGAGAGTAAATCCTCGATTGTCAATTTGCCCTGATCTACCAGATGATTGATATATTCTCTTGCAGGAAATGCATCATAAGACATATAGGCGATCGCAATATTTTCCAGATATACATCTGCATCTCCGTCAGCTTGGCGATACTCATATTCCGCACTTTCTATGAGTCCTTTGATTTCTCTTGTAAATCGAACCCCATCAACTTCCATCGTAAAAGAATCTCCCACATGAAGATTTCTTTTCTGTGCAAATGCATTGGCGATCCATACACCTTCCGTATCCTTTGGATCAAATGGCTCTCCGGAAATATAATATGGCGTATCTACCGTATTCTCCCTCTCAAGAATCATATCCACCTGTGCCCCGTCAAGCTCCGGTGCACTTCCGGTAAAAGAAGTTCTACACTGGGCTGACTGAACGCTGTCCAGTTTTCTTACATTTTCCAGTTGTTCATCAGAAAATCCTTCTCCGTATACCCACACATCGGAAAGATTGCATTCCTTGTGATATGCTTCTCTTGCAATACCTTGCGAGAGCACATGCCCCTCAAATGTAACAAATAACGCCATTGCAAGTGCTGAGAGCAGAAATACTGAAAAAAATGCGCCGAAATTCATTTTAAAATCCCGCAACATTTTACGAAACAGCATTACCACTCCACCTCCCTCACCGGAAGAGGATGGATATTTTTCTTAATCTCTGAGATCTTACCATTCTTCATACGAATCACTTTATCCGCACATTTTGCGATATCCGCATTATGCGTTACAAGCACTACCGTGTTGCCCTGTTCACGACTCAGATTCTGGAGAAGTTCCAGAACGATCACGCCGGTTTCTGAATCCAGCGCCCCGGTTGGCTCATCTCCCAAGATAATCTGCGGCCGTTTCGCCAGTGCTCTTGCAATCGACACACGCTGCTGTTCTCCTCCCGACAACTGAGACGGGAATTTGTTTTTGTGATCTGCCAGACCTACTGCCTCCAGCATCTTTCCTGCATCCGCAGCATTTTTCACAATACTTTTGGTCAGTGCAATATTCTCATATGCCGTAAGGGTCGGGATCAAATTGTAGAACTGAAAGATAAATCCAATCTTCCTCGCGCGAAAATCAGACAGCTGACGGTCATTCATCTTGGAAATATGTTCTCCGTCAATGATAACCTCCCCGCTCGTAGGCTGGTCCATGCCGCCCAACATATTCAGCACCGTCGACTTTCCCGCGCCGGACTGTCCGAGAATAACAACGAACTCTCCTTTGCTTATTGTGAAATCAATATGGTTCACCGCATACTGAAGCGCCTCACCTTCTCCATAAGTACGAACAACATCCCGAAATTCAATTAAGGAATTTTTTCCCGTTGCACAACCCTGTTCTTTCATGCAATCTTTTCTCCTTTCAACACATATACAGTCGTTCAAATTCACCTACACTGATCGGCTTTGAAAAGTAGTAGCCCTGAAATGTTTGTGTGCATACATGTGTTCATCCGCACACCTTGCCAGCTCTTCCATTAAATAGTAATGGTCCCTTGTACTAATCTCATATCCCCTTGCATAAGAAATCTGAATACAATGTTTCTTATTGTACTCATCCACTGCCTTTTCCAATCTGGCCAGAACATGGTGGATTTCCACCGCATTGGTCTGTTCCAGAATCATAGCAAACTCATCCCCGCCTACTCTGTAAGCACTAATCCTATCGTTCTGTACATCTGATAAAATAGTCGAAAAAGCCTCGATATAATGGTCTCCCATCTCATGCCCCAGTTCATCATTCACCTTTTTCAAATTGTTCAGGTCAAACATCACCACTCCAATTGAAAATGTATCAGGTCTTTCATTGATTCGGTTGATATGTTCCTGGTAAGCCAGTTTATTTTTAATACCTGTAACATCCGTGAATGCCAGATTGCCTACTGCTTGATTGACATTTGAGCTCGCCAATAAAATAGCCAGCAATCCAACCTCCAGAAAAAGACAAACCCATGTCAAAATCTCCGGAAGCAATTCCTGCTGCCTACGCATGTATAAGGTCAGGTAAAACTGAATTCCAATCAGCACACATATCATGATACTCATGACCACCAATAAAATTTTAGAATACTTTCTCTTATTCATCTCTTTTTCCACTTAAGCCACAATAATGCGCTTTACATACTCCCGGCCCAAGCCGATTCTTGCCCCCTTTACCATCACCAGAAAATTCCCGTTTATCTCTGATAATACACATACCTGACTTCCCGGCACGAATCCCAGATCCTCCAGTCTGTGTATCATTTCTTCCTTTCCTGCAATTCTCTGAATCGTATATGTTTTATTTTTATCTACAAGATTTAATGGCATTTTCACTTACCTTCCATAACTCACTGTGAACTCATACTTCTCACTACAGATTTATATTTCTCACTGTTGATTTTTGCAACTGACTTTTAATTTTTGCAGCTCATTTGTGTTAGCATTTACTAACTCGTATAAAAAAATTATACCATGCAAATCTTACATGTCAAGAAATGCATGGTATATTTTGGGTTCTTTTTAATTTTTTAAAGTTCTTCTTTATAATTTCTTCTTTTTCAAATCTACACAAGATTTACAAAATACCAGTGTCAGCATCAGATAAATAATCCCTACTACAACAATCGCAAGAATTCCCGTATGGAAAAGCAGATGTGTAACCATTGTCAACACTAATAAGATACCGATACTCTTACTTATGAATATATATGCTTTGTATGCACTTTGATAAATCACTTCTTTTTCTGCTTCATCGCAGCTCTCCAGCCACTGCTGCTGGAAATTCATGGATGCGACATCGCCCCGTTTTTCCGGATGCACTCTTTGAAGTAATTTTACATATCGTGCCTGCATAATTCCGGCATAGAAGAAGAAAATAATAAACACCAGACATGAACCAAGTGCAAGCATACCTGTAAAATATTCAAATGAATATCCAAATGATAATAATACAATAGATAATACCTGTGTTGACACTCCCCACAGCTAAAGCAGGGGGATTCTTGCTTCAACCACTACTGCA
>DAVZKO010000095.1:0-11124 GCA_052272205.1 Schaedlerella sp.
TAATGCGATATCTGCCTTTTCACTCCAAGGACGAGTGTTTGTACCTGTATCTCCGTCTGGAACCGGGAATACATTCAGTTCATTAATATATTCTTTTTTTGCTTCCAGATTAGCTGCTCCTGCAAGAAACATCTTCGTAAGCAGCTCTGCATTTATCGAATTCGTTGCCACGACTAATATCCTCCTTAATCAATCACTCTGACACCTTCAACGAAGATGTTAATCTTATCGACTGTCATACCGGTGAATTCTTCTACTTTATACTTTACATTATTCATCAAGTTATCTGATACAGAAAGAATATTTACACCATACGCAACAATCACATGAAAATTCAGAGTCAAACTGTTCTCATCCGAAATCTCAATCTGGATTCCATGAGTCAGACTTTCTCTCTTTAAGAGTTTTACAAGACCATCTTTCATATTTACAGCTGCCATACCTACAATTCCAAAGCACTCTACTGCAACGGAACCTGCATATTTTGCAATTACTTCCGGGTTGATTGTAATAATCCCCAGATCTGTACTCATACTACCTTTCATTCTATATACCTCCAATTTCAAATGGATTTCAAACCTATACTTTTCTAATACAGATAAGTCTATATTAGCATGAAAACCATGTTCTGTGAACCATCTTTCTTTAAAAAATATAGAGAAAATGAAAAATATCTGTCAGTAATTAAAAAAAACTCTTGCATTCATTAAAGCTTTCTGCTAGAATATCATTGTTGTGAGTCCAATTACGGACTATTTCAGATTGTTAGGAGGTGCTTGTGATGGCTAAATGTGCTATTTGTGAAAAGGGTGCTCACTTCGGAAACAACGTAAGTCACTCTCATAGAAAATCACCAAAAATGTGGAAATCAAATGTAAAGTCTGTTAGAGTTCAGACAGAAGGCGGAGCTAAAAAAATGTACGTTTGTACATCTTGCCTGAAATCAGGACGCGTAGAACGTGCTTAATTACAGTATCGTTATCAGACAGAGCGGATTGTAAATGACCGCTTTACAGACACGGAATTAGAAAGACTCAGTATTCTTTATAGAATATTGAGTCTTTTTTTGTTGTGAACACTTGGCTGAAGTCTTTTCAAACCTAGTGAAGAATACACACCTCCGCACTTAGTGAGTTTTTTCGAGCTTAATGTCCGACGGTGTTTCCATATCTCACTTACAAAACAACAGATACCCCGCTGTCACAAATCCAAGAAAAAGAATGATCCGAAAAAATGACGTTGCCGGAATCATCCATAATATCAACATTCCTGCCGCCGCACAAAGCAGTGCAAATCCAATTACCCGTTTCACGCTTCACCTCGAACCTTCGGAAATTTTATAGATTAAGAACAAAGAATGTGCAAAGGCACATTCTGGCGCCTGCGGCGGTCGCTTGCGACATCTTCCTTATACGCCGCAGTGCGCATCCTCGCGGAGCGTTTTTATATATTAGAGCACTTTCCTAATATACAAAAAAAGAGAATCCGATAGGGGGTTCTCTTTTGTTCTCACCGAATGATTCCATTCAACAGAATTCTCTCTATACTGTATGCAATCTCCCAACAGATTATTCTGCGTCATCGAGCATCTCAGAAACATCTTCCTCTGTTATCGTATCTTCTTTTCTTGTTGTAAACTTGTCTAAGATTCCAGGTACCATGTCAAGGATTTTCGTGACTGTATCCTGATTTTTAATATTAACCAGCCGTGTTGTTCCATCTTTAATCACCAGAACCGCACTCGGAGTAATCTTACCGCCGATTCCTCCACCGCTTCTTTCTTTTTTATCACTGTCGAAAGCTCCTGCTCCGAGGCCAAAAGATACATCCAAAAGTGGCACGATGGTCACACCATCTGTATGTATCGCCTCACCTACTACAGTCTTCGAAGATACTACTCCATCCATTCCTTTGAACAAAGCACTCACTGTGTCTTTAAAATTATTTGTATCAGCCATTTCCTGTTCCTCCTTCATCAAAACTGAATTTCATAATATCCCGAATTGTTGTTCTGACATTCTTATTCCAGACAAGACTCCAGGCTGCCTTCGCAGCACTCGATAGTCGCAGCCTTCCTTGAATAGATAAATCTCCGTCCAGCACCACTTCTTCAAAGTCCGGTCGAATCTCTAAATGTGCTCCTACAAGCGGATATATCATTCCGAGTAATGCCAGTACCTTTCCCGTCAAATCCGGCTCTTCAAATCCAAATCGGATATTTCCCTGTACATCACGTGGGCACCACTTCTTTAGCCATATTTTTAGTTCTCTGAAAACCTTTTTCCACGCAGCCATATGGATTTCATCCGTAATAAATGTCATCAATATTTCTTTTTTTCGAATGAATAGTTTTATCTTATCACAAACTTTTCGAATTGTACACCATAGCGTTTGTCCGGTAGATTTCAATTTGTCTGTAACCGAAGGTTTCTTTTCCTCTTGCTTTTCTGTCTCCTTCTTGACACTTACATTTTTCTTTTCTTTCTCTGCCTTGCTTTGCTTTTTCAGAGTCCTTTCTTTTGAAGTTTCTCCAATGCTTTCTTCCAACAGTTTTTCTTCTTTTATGTCGACCTTTTCTTCTTTTACATGCAACACTTGTGATTTCTGTGTCTCTGTCGGTTTTGTCTCCATCGCAGTCATCACATTCTCGTCTTTTCCCTGATCTTCCGATTGGATTTGCGGATCGGATTCCTGTTTTTCTTCCATATTCGAAGTATTCCCTCTTCGCAGCCAGACAATCTTCAATTCCCATGTAAATTGTTCTTTTTCATAATCGACTCTTCCGGTAATCAAATGAAATAAATAAGAAAACGTTCCATGGATTTCCAGATTCTTTATTTCTTTATCACAATGTCCTTTCATTTGATAACGAAATGCAGACAATAAAATCAAAGCAATCAATAACACTATGAGCGCTATAATTCCTAATATCAAAAACCCTATTAACTTTAATATAAACAGGATTACATGGAGCATCTTTTACCCTCTGCTTTCTTCAAATACTTTTTGTTTCTTGATTAGATAGGATCTGATTGCCACATCCCCGGTTGTATCAACAACCTCCTGCACAATTTCTTCCACCAGACTGACTGCCGAACTGTAATCTTCCGCTATTCCGACTACAAAAATCGTATCCTCATCATAAATGCCTTGTTGCAAAAGCAGGGAAGAGAAAATTTCCAGATGATTTTGTTCTCCCTGTGCCAGTGTAACCAGGTAGATTGGTTTCCCGATTTTTCGCTCCATTAATTGCATCAATACTTGATTTTTCTTTTTCTCCAGGCCTTCACTGACATATAAATCACAAAAACATCGAATCTGCATTCTTCTCCCTGCTCTTTCATTATCTGTTATAATATGAATCTAAAATCTGTTTTGCTATCGGTACCGCTTTTGCACCACTATTTCCATCATACCCTTCAATAATTACGCTGATAACCAATTCCGGATTATCCACATTGGTAAAGCCGACAAACCAGGAGTGTGTCTTCTCCCCGTCATCCATACTATATTCCGCTGTTCCGGTTTTACCGGCAACTGTATAGGAACCATAATTCAAATCCATTCCGGTTCCCTCTTCCACTACTGCACGCATATATTCTTTCAACTGTGCAGCCTCATCAGAAGTCATAAGTTTCTTATAGCTTTTTGGAACGTTTTTACTAATCTCATTTCCTGTATGATTTGTCACTTTTTCAACCAAATATGGTCTCATCAGAGTACCACCGTTTGCAATTGCAGACGTGATCAGTGCCATATGATACGGACTCACAAGCGTATTTCCCTGTCCCATTGCTGTCATCATGATTTCTGCATCCCCGGTGTTTTCATCCACTGTAAAGGAGCTCTTCGAATAATCAAGAACAGACGGAAGTTTTTTATTAAACAACAGTTCTTCCGCTGTCTCTCTATAGGATGTTTTATTCAAAGACAAACCAATGTTAGCGAATGACGAGTTGCAGGAATTGGCGATCGAACTTCTCAAATCCTGCAGACCATGAACTGTGCTATCAAAACAATGTATGGTAGTATCTCCCCAGGTAATAGAGCCTTGACAGTCATACGTATAGTTTGCGTAATCCGGATTTTCTCTCATAAATTCCAGTGTTGTCACAATCTTGAATGTTGACCCCGGCGCATATGCTCCCTGCGTCGCACGATTCAAAAGCGGACTGTTGTCACTGTCTGCATTCAAGTAATCCCACTCTGCTTCTATCTGATTTGGGTCAAATGTAGGTTTGGACACCATAGACAAAATCTTGCCTGTAGACGGTTCCATCACAACAACCGCTCCTTTGTTATCTCCAAGTGCATCATATGCAGCTTGCTGGAGCTGTGCATCCAACGTTGTAATTACTGTATCACCGATATTTTTTTCATCCTGAAATTCATTTCTGATTTTTTCTAAAAAGAATGCATTTGATGTCAGCAGATCAAAGTTTTCCACCGATTCCAGACCGGTCTTGCCAAGGCTGGACTGATATCCGACAACATGTGCAAAAACATCTCCGTACGGATAGACTCTGGTTTCATTGCCCTCTTCGTCTGTCTGCGTCTCTGCCAGCACCACACCATCTTTATCCGTAATGCTTCCCCTTACAACCTGTTCCGCAAAATTGTTCTGTCGTTCATTGTGAGGATTATTCACAATTTTCTGTGCACGTACAAGATTAAAATAAACAAGATATCCCATCAATGCAAGGAACAACAACACGAAAATATACGTGACTCTAGCGAACTCTTTGTTTCGGGACTTCTTCGAATTTTGTTTTGCTCTTCTTTGACGATTTTCCCGTTTCATTTCTTACTACTCTCTCTTTTCTTGCTTTTTTCTGTTCTCGTTTTTCTTCCTCATCTTCTCTGACAATATACAAGCCCTGTATAATCCCAAACATGATCATCGTACTGAGCATGGAACTTCCGCCATAACTCACCAGTGGAAGCGTAACTCCTGTCGACGGAATAAATTTAGTTACACCGCCAATCATCAGAAATACCTGGAATATGTAACAAGTTCCTAATCCTAAAGCTACCAGTTTATAAAATTGATTGCGGATCTCCATTGCAATGTTCAAAAACATAACATAACAACTTACGCAGATCAAAATCAGACACAGTGCATATATCAATCCCATCTCTTCTGCAATCGCAGCAAAGATAAAATCTGACTCAGCTACCGGAATCAAATCCGGACTTCCCTGCATCAATCCCATGCCAAACCAACTTCCTGTACCTATTGCAAACAATGATTGTGCGACCTGATATCCACCTTCATTATAAGATGCAAATGGATCTTTCCATACCGATACACGCACCTTAATATGTGAAAACAAGCGGTATCCAAGCACTGCTGCCGCACTTCCCGCACCGATACCGGCCAGAGCATATAACGGTTGTCTTGTCGCTACATACAACATAACCAGATATACCACAAAGAAGATCAGTGCCGCACCCAGATCGGTTGACAACACCAAAATCAATACATGTGCTGCTGCAATTGCTGTCGTAATCACAACATTTTTAAAATCTGTCGACTTCTTGAGACTCGCTGCGACATAAAAAACAAACAATATCTTTACAAATTCTGATGGCTGCACGCCAAATCCCGCAATGGTAAATCCAAGTTTAGCTCCCCCGGAAGTCGCAGCAAATACTGCTACCAGACAGAGCAGTGCGAAACCAACACCGGCATAGATGTAGGTCCAGTCAATCAAGGTTTTCATTTTCCGAATGATAACCGGAACGATCAATCCGATCACAGTCCCTACGATTGCATAGATAAACTGCTTCACCGCATCATCAAAATCCAGTCTTGTGATCATGATCAGACCGATACTGATCAACATACACATATTGTTTACGATCAGACTGGATACATTCGGATAAATAATCCGATACAATGCAATTACAGCGATAAAATATACCACCTGACATCCATAAAAAAATAGCAGTTTCTGCTCTCCTGATTTTAAATACATCACCATATAAGCCATAAAATGTATCAAAAACATTAAAATATTTTGTCGGATCAGAATATGTCTTTCGTCCTCTTCGTATTCTTGTACAAAGATAGAAAAGCACGAAAATGTATACGCTGTCATCAAAAATATAATAATATATTTTGAAAGTTCTATTATAATATTAACCACTTTTCCACCTGCCTAATAATCTTTTTTGTTGACACCTTCAGAGACTTATCTTCCATTGTTCCCTTCCGATGCATTTTCGACTCAGGAAACCCCTCGTCTAAAATGTCCACGTGTATACAATTCCTTCCAGGAAGAAGTTTCCTCATCTTTCTGAGATTTAAATACATTCTGATATTGCATTAAAATCTCTTTCACTGTATCTTTTCCTTCTACAGAAAACTGAATCCGATACCCGCCTGCATTTAATTCTTCCAAATCTTCTTTCAAATCGATCAAATATAATGGTGACGTATTATAAATCACATTATAACAGTCTCTGCATTGATTCTTCACCGGAAATTCATTTTGATAACGATCCTTTAACATTGTAACGCGGCATTCTTTTTTACATTCATGCACTGTAGATGTTACACACTGAGCCGTAACCATTGCCGGAAGATACCCGTATATAATCATCTCATCCTGCTTTGGATCCAATTTGATAATTTCATTTTTATTCAATTCAATCGGTATCGTTCCTCTGTAAACGCCTTGATTTTGCCAGAATTGTTTTGCATGCTGATTCATCGTATACAAATTGTAATCCAGACGCATCGTTCCACTATAATTCTTAGACTTCAGGAAATGATACTCTTCCATGCTGCGGAGCAAAACTCCATCAAAATATTTTACCAAGATAGAATCGTATGCCTGTTCAAAAAGATCAATTGTCTGGTTTCTAAAAATGCGAGGCATTGCCAGAAAAACTTCGATTTCTTTTTCATGAGCTCGCTCTGTTATCTCTTTCCACAGATTCACCGTCAATCCCTCTTTATCCAGATTGCTGTCTACATAGATGCGTCCAATTGAATCTGACTCTTCCAATACCGCATCGAATTGCTCCTTGGTCTCTACCAGAACCGACAACGTATTCTCAGGTGCGATTTTTGCCTCGGTTTGTTCTTCTGGCTGAGTTCTCTTTTGATTCATCTGACGATGAAACGATTCGCAAACGGTCTCTTCCAGTGCATCTAACGCCTTTCGTCTCATCTCATTGAGTTGCTGCATCGGAAGGAATACCTCTCCCTGTAATTCTACATCCAGCGTCTCAAACATGAATTCTGTATTACCGGTTTTCTGTAATTGCTTTCGAATCCGTTCTTCCCCAAGCGGACGGCTGCTCGCCGCTTCCACTGCTTGTTCCGACTCGGCTTGTGCACTGTGTTCACCCATACAGACAATTAATTTTGCCGGTTTTCCAACTTCCAGTGATACATAACCATAAATCTTTTCGATTACTTTTCCTTCGGAATATCTTGTCTTCAAAGCGTTTAATAATTCTGGACTTTGTACGCGATAAAGGACATCCCCCGCCGATAGACGCGTTCCTTTCGGTGCCAAAACTGTAAGTACCTCGCCTTTTTTACAAGCTTTCCCTGTCGTATACCTCTGCTCTTCCTTCTGAAATTCAATCAAGTCACCAGCAGCAACATCGGTCAAGGCTTTCATTTGAACTTCTCTTCCCTTTTGAGAAAGTACTTTTCCAACCTTCACTCCGATATGATTTGGCTTTTGTATGGAAATCATATTGCGCCCGTTTTTCTGCTTATAATAACCGGTATGAAAGCCCCCTCGATTGAACAGATCCATCAACTGCTCTTTATCCTTTTCGTCTACACAATACGGCTTATCCGGATGTTGCAAATACAAATCCACATATTTTCGATACATTGCCGTAACACCGGCAACATATTCCGGACGTTTCATACGACCTTCTATTTTAAAAGAATCAATTCCCGCCTCAATCAGATCCGGAATAATATCAAGCGTGCAGATATCTTTCAGACTTAAAAGATAGCCTTTTTCTTGGTCCGCTGTATATGGAAGTCTGCAAGGCTGGGCGCACTGTCCACGATTCCCGCTTCTTCCACCGATGAGGCTGCTCAACAGACACTGTCCGGAATAACAGTAGCACAAAGCTCCATGAACAAAGCACTCTATCTCCATACCGGTTGCCGCTTTCATCTTGCGAACCTCTTCGAGCGAAATCTCTCTCGCCGGAACAACCCTCACTGCACCATTATCCTTTAAGAACTGTGCACCATCCACACCCGTGATCGTCATCTGTGTACTTGCATGGATATCCATATCCGGAAAACATTGTCTTACCACCCGCAAAACACCCATATCCTGAACAATGACCGCATCCAGACCACCTCGATATAACGGCTCCAGATATTCCGGCAATTGTGCAATCTCAGAATCTTTCAAAAGTGTATTCACTGTCAGATAGAATCTTCTTCCATGCAGATGTGCATAATCAATCGCTTTCAAAAGATGTTCCTCATCAAAATTCTCTGCAAATGCTCTTGCTCCGAACTTTGTTCCACCTGCATAGACTGCATCCGCACCTGCTGCTATCGCTGCATGAAAACTTTCATAGGAGCCTGCCGGTGCAAGAATCTCTATCCTTCTATTTTGATTCAAATCATAATTTTGATTCATAAAAACTCCCTTTTGTTAAAACAAAAACTCTTCGGAAACCCTTTGAGAATCCCCATGATATCAAATAGGCTGTCTGAATCAGACAGCCTACTATATTTACTTTCTGTGATTCTTCATCTCAGTTTCCAGTTTTACAATCTGCATCTGCAAATCGTTATTCTCTTCCTTCATCTTTGCCAATTCTTTTTCCGCATTCTCCAGCTTGATCTGAACAGATATCAGTTCATGTTTTAAATCATACATTTCCTTATCTTTCAGTTCAATATCACTCTCCAGCGAATCGCCCTGTTTTTTTGCTTTAAAATAATCATCGGCAATATTCAGAGCAAGGAGCACGTTTCTTGTATCTGCACTCTGTTTTCGATATCCCTCGCTGTTGGTGCATTCTGTAATCTTATGGTTCAGATAAGAAGATACTTTCTGCAAATACTCTTCTCCTTCAAATCCACTTAACGTATATACTTTTCCACCTATTAAAACTTCTGTATAATGTTTTGCTGAACTCATAGCTTCCTCCTTGCGTTTCTTCATTGCTATTATAAACTATATAAACGCAAAAACCAACCATTTTTTAAATTCTGACTGATTTTTATACCTCAATCCCGAGATGTCTATACGCCAATTCCGTCACGACACGTCCTCTCGGTGTTCTTTGTATAAATCCGTTTTTCAAAAGATAGGGTTCGTATACATCTTCCAATGTTCCGGCATCTTCCGAAATGGATGCTGCCAGTGTTTCCAAGCCCACCGGTCCTCCTTGGAATTTTTCAATCATTGTAAGCAATATCATACGATCGATATGATCCAATCCGTAAGTATCCACATCCAAAAGATTCAATGCATAATTCGCCACTTCCTCTGTAATTACCCCATCATATTTTACCTGTGCAAAATCCCGCACACGTTTCAACAGACGATTTGCAAGACGCGGTGTCCCTCTTGAACGTTTGGCAAGTTCTATCGCCCCATTCTCCTCAATCTCAACTTCCAGTACCTTTGCCGAGCGCAATATAATGGTCGTCAGTTCTTCTTCCGTGTACAATTCCAGATGATGGATCACGCCAAAACGATCCCTGAGCGGTGCTGTCAGCATCCCTGCCCTCGTTGTCGCACCTACCAATGTAAACTTTGGCAAATCCAGTCGGATCGACCTTGCAGATGCACCTTTCCCAATCATAATGTCAATGGCATAGTCTTCCATCGCCGGGTATAATACTTCCTCTACCTGACGATTCAAACGATGGATTTCATCGACAAACAAAATATCGTTCTCTTGCAGGTTATTCAAAATTGCTGCCATCTCTCCCGGCTTTTCGATAGCCGGTCCGGAAGTAATCTTTATATTAACACCCATCTCATTTGCAATAATTCCTGCAAGTGTTGTCTTACCAAGTCCCGGTGGTCCGTAAAATAAGACGTGATCCAGAGCGTCTCCTCGTTCCTTTGCCGCCTTGATATAGATTTCCAATGTTTTCTTTGCTTTCTCCTGTCCAATATAATCTTTCAGATATTGTGGACGGAGATTGTTCTCTATCTTTATATCTTCTTCCAGATTTTCTGTTGTAATGATTCGTTTTCCCATACTCTCCCTCGGTTTTTGCTTATGCTGTTATCTGCTTTTGACAATCTCACTTTTTGCAAATTGTTTGTACTAAACAGCATCATTTATCTAAAATAGATTCTTTAATGCAGCCTTTAATACTTCTTCTACAGTCTCACACTCTGCTGATACCTTCTTAACCGCTCGAAGACTCTCTGTACTTCCATATCCAAGTGCGGTCAATGCCTGAACTGCCTCCGACTGGATTTCATTTGCCGCATTCGCTGTATCGGATGCCGGAAGTTCTTCTCCACTCATCTGATTCTGTAAAATCTCATCCAAATTCAATTTGTCTTTCAACTCAATAATCAGTTTTTCCGCTGTCTTCTTACCTATTCCGGGTGCCGCCGAAATTGCCTTTGCATCTCCCGATAGAACCGCAAATCTAAGGTCATCCGCAGACAGACTGGATAAAATATTAAGTCCGCCTTTCGGACCAATCCCACTAACCCCAATCACCAACTTAAAAATCTCCAAATCATCCCTTGTGCAGAATCCATATAACTGCATCGCATCTTCTCTTACGTTCAGATATGTATGAATCTTTACTTCCTCTCCGGTTGCAGGCAAGAGACTCATCGCCTGCTGTGGCATATAAATCCCCCATCCTACTCCATGTACATCCACCACTATCTTCTCTTTTTCGATTGCAACCAATTCTCCTTTTATATAAGAAATCATACAAAACTCCCTTTTCTTCTTTTTTCACATTATTCTTTACTCCAGATGAATTCCCCGAATCCGTTTCAAAACTTCTTGTGATACAATTCCGATTCCCAGACCCGTTAAAACACCGGCAACAAGTAATACCGGAAAATAATACCCTACCTGATAAGTCTCTACTACGAGCATTATATCGCCCGGCCCGATGATACCGGAGGGAAAGACAAT
>DAVZKO010000096.1:0-11017 GCA_052272205.1 Schaedlerella sp.
TTCCAGGTAACAAGTTTTTATTATTTCACTTGTCTACCTAAAAGGGAGCATATCACACGTAATGACGGTTCTAAATCTTTTCGAATTCGTTACCTCCAATTTTTATCCCACAATTGGTGTAAAAGTGGTGTAAAATTGGATTCGCATGTCCGCAAACGCCCTATTTATAAGGCTTAATCCTGGACGTATGGCATCAAAGAAATGTGTCTTGCTCTCTTGATTGCTACTGTAAGAGCTCTCTGATGTTTTGCACAGTTTCCTGTGATTCTTCTTGGAAGAATTTTTCCTCTTTCAGAAACATATTTCTTTAATTTTGCAACGTCTTTGTAATCGATTTCGTTATTTTCTTTACCACAGAATACGCAAACTTTTTTTCTTCTGCGTGCTGGACCTCTTCTCTTGAAGCCGCCTTCTGGTTTGCTACCTTTTTCGTAAGCCATTTCGTTTACCTCCATATTTATTCGTTTGGAAGTCAGACTTTAGTTGAACGGTAACTCCTCATCGATTCCATCTGGAATATTCATGAAGCCATCTCCTGCATCAATGCTTGGTGATGGTGCTGACTGGCTAGGTGCTGACTGGTGGAACGCACCTCTGTTCGCTTCACTCTCTGCTCTGCTTTCAGCAAATTCCTGCTCTTCTACGATTACTTCAGTAGTGTAGACTCTCACGCCATCCTTATTTGTGTAGCTTCCTGTCTGAATACGACCGGAAACGGAAACGCGCATTCCCTGACGGAAATATTTTTCAGCAAATTCACCTGAACGTCCGAAAACAACACATGGAATGAAATCCGCGGTTGGCTCGTTATCTCTTTTGAATCTGCGGTCTACTGCTAATGTATATCTGGCAACTGCTGTTGAGCTGTCACCCTGAGAATATCTAACTTCCGGGTCTCTGGTTAATCTTCCTACCAAAACTACCTTATTCATATATACCTCTTTCTATTATGCATCCTGTCTAACGCATAAATATCTGAGAACGTTGTCCATGATGCGGACACGCTGTTCCAACTCTGCAGGAACAGTACTCTCAGCCTCGAAGTGGATGAAATAGTAGAATCCTTCTTTCATCTTCTGAATTTCGTAAGCGAATCTTCTCTTACCCCATTCATCGACGTCTGTTACATTACCACCTACACGAGTGATCAGATCTTTCACTTTTTCGATGACTTCTGCTCTAGCGTCGTCCTCGATTTTAGCGCTGACAACAACAGCTAATTCATACTTGTTCATGTGTTTTTTACCTCCTTTTGGTCTCTGGCCCTCGACTTTGCACGAGAGCAAGGAAATGTTTCCAACCGTTTATTTTAAAACGGCATGTCACAATTTGCTATTTTATCATAATGTCCTATTTCTTTCAAGCTTTTTTTCGTATTTCTTTTGTATTTTTTTCAACCAATCTCCTCGGCACCATAACCTGGTGTCCGCATCCTTCACATTTCAAGCGAAAATCTGCTCCCACACGAAGGATTTCCCACTCATTACTTCCACATGGATGTGGTTTTTTCATTCGAATAATATCTCCTACCGCAAAACGATCCGCCATAGATTCCCTCCTGTTTTTATTGTCAGTCACAACCTGCTGTAACTGGCAATTACTTTTCTTCTATTAATACACCTTGCAACATAAATCTTTCATCTTCATTCACATTCGTACATGTAGACAAGCTCACAATCTTGGACTGTGCATTTACATCTACATCCACGGCATAATTAGATGTATTCTTACACAATTCAATATATTTCATAAAATCTTCATCTGTCGCATAAGACAGGATGTAATTATCCGCAGTATCCTTCACAACACCTGCACTGAATACTTGATATGTTCTCGTCTTTCCATCCGGGGTATAAATATAAAAATACGGATGTACCTTGCAAAAACTTTCATCTGCATACTCATTTAGCTGCGAGAACATCTCCCCGCCATAATTCAAATGATGTCCATAGATCAGCGTATTTCTTCCCGAAAAGTCATTCGCGCAATCTTTATCCATAAAGATTGCCCCCAATTTATTATCATTTGCCGTAAATGTCTTGGTTAAATATTCCTGATTATCCTGACTTTTCACCACCGGATAACTGATGATGGACGGCTCATCGAATCGAATCCAGGCCACCGTATCCGGATTCATCTCCAATAACGCTGCAAAATCCACTTTGAATCCCTCCGAATCCGTATCATCTGAAGTTTTTGCATCTTTATCACCGGTGCTATCCGTCTGAACTGCAAGTGACTTTACCTTATCATAGTCCTTCCCACCTTGATAATACGGCAGGAAATTACGAATCAACTGATAGGCTGCAATGACAAATACACAGGCAGCTAGGATCAATATGATAGTGGAAATGATATTTTCTGCCTTATTTTTCTGTTTCTTATTTGAGTTTCTGCTTTTTTTACTCATGTATCATCCTTTTCTGCTATTCTATCATTTAAAATCCCAAGTTCTCGTCTACCAGAATCACCTTGATTCTCTTCGGTGTTCTGGAATATCTTGTAATCAATATCTGGCAACAAATACAATCTGTGGATTTGCAGTCATAACACATTCCATTTTTAGAACACGGCGTATCCAGACCGAATCTCTGTGCATTAATCGGAGCTGCCTCATTTCTGGCACGACTCATCGCATCCGCTTCTGTTCTTACAACTTTATTCATTCCCACAATTAGCAGGACATTTTTCGGACCATAGGCAAATGCTGCTACACGATTCGCATTCCCATCAATATTTACCATGACACCATTCTCTGCCAGTGCGTTTGCACTTCCGATAAAGAAATCACAGTTCAGTGCCTTACGTGCGATTGCATCTTTTTCCTCCGGTGTCTTCACTTCTTCGCGGTCATACACTTCATAGTTGCCTTCGTGAAGTGCCTGCTGTAAACCAATCTCCTGTGCAGATGCAGTTCCACCCCAGCTTACAGAGCTTCCTTCCGGAATCAGTTCCAATGCCTTCTTCAAAGCATCTTCTTTTGTTTTGACAAAATAGGCTTCCATATTGCGCGACTCAATATTTTTCACTACACGATTGCCTAATACTTCGTTTCTCATCTCTCTTACGTTCATTTGACCCTTCTCCCTTCTCTTCTTTCTTTTATAAATTCCATTTCATTTTTCTTCAGGTCTGAATTTCTATGCTTATCAACATCGCTTTCAATTAACTGATTGCGCCCTGCTGATTCAACAAGGTCTCCACCGCATCCATATCCTGTACGATTGCCTGCTGCCGCTCATCAAAAAGCAGGCCCTTGTTATATCGATAATACTGGTCACACCCATTCTCTTTGATAAACCATACCGCATAACTGTTGGCATTCAATTCTGTGATCAGCACAACCATCTCCTGACTCTCACCAAATGCATCTTCCATAAAGTCAAAGATGTGTGTCAGCATCTCCGAAGTCAATTCTATCAGATTTTCCCGTGACTTTACAAGCTCTCCGAACATTTCTTTCACTTGTTCAAAACGCGTCACGCTGCTGTTTTCTTCTGACTTTTCCTGACTTTGCTTTGCAAAATGCTCCAACGCCCCGATTGTTTTCTTCATCACAACCTCATCGGTATGATTCAAGAGTTCCTTCTGCAACTCTTCCTGATAATCCTGCTCTGCCTGATGCCAGATATCTTCCGGTCTTAAGGATGCCTGATTTTCCCTATAAATCAATAAATACTCATACACTTTTGAAACATAGGCGTCTTCTAAGAAACAAGTCCGAAACATCTCACTGATCTTACCATTTAACAGACTCACTACACTGAGATGTTCATCAAATGGCGCCGCCTTGATTTTCTGAATCGTTCCGGTATTCCATTTTCCTTTCAGAATGTCTTCCACACCATAATCTTTTCTATATTTATAGAAGAGTTCCAGATAATTGGCAAAATCTTTCGCAATCATCTTATGCTGAATATACTGAGCAATGACATCTCTATCTATCGTCTTACCAAGCACTTCATATGTCTGGATAAATTGTGACAAATCTTCCCATCCTCGTGCCGTGGCAAATGCTTTTCCATCCACGGTTGTCTCGATTCGATAGAAATTCTGTTTACGGAGTTCCAAATAGGAAATCACCGCGGGATGAATGCCTTGTTTATAAGCATATTCTTTCCAGACATCAAAGTTTGCCTCTACATCAATCTTTTTGATTCGGTCTAATGTGACAATATCGAACTCTCTGACCGATTTGTTATACTCGGGCGGATTGCCTGCTGCCACGATAATCCACCCTTGCGGAATCTTCTGATTACCGAATGTCTTGCCTTGTAAGAACTGTAACATCGTCGGTGCAAGTGTCTCAGACACACAGTTGATTTCATCAATAAACAGAATTCCCTCTTTGATTCCTGTCTGCTCGATTTTCTCGTAAACTGAGGCAATAATCTCACTCATTGTATACTCGGTTACCGAATAGGTCTGTCCGCCATATGTTTTCTCCTTGATAAATGGCAGTCCAACCGCGCTCTGTCTTGTATGATGCGTAATTGTATATGCAACCAATCCAATCTTACATTCTTTTGCAACCTGTTCCATAATCTGCGTTTTCCCGATTCCCGGAGGTCCCATCAAAAGTACCGGTCTCTGACGGATGGCCGGAATCCTGTATGCTCCGAATTCATCCTTCGCCAGATATGCTTCTATCGAATCTTTGATTTCCTGTTTTGCATGTTTTATATCCATTTTGTATTCCCTTCTATCATTCCTCTTGGCTTCTTTAAAATCAATTTTACTTACAAGAACTGTTCACGCAATGATTCTGCTATATCAAACTATCCCAATTCATCCTCATTTAGTATCAACTTTATCGCCCACACCGGAACATCCACATCGGTGTAATCTTCCTGCATAAACACAAACGCCGTCTTAAACCGAGGCATTTTACTCGGATAGATGCCATATCCGTCCGTAAAATAAATCATCCCCCGCAGATCATCGAACTCTTTGTTCTCGATCAACTGCTCCACATATTCAAATGCCGGACGGAAATCGGTACCTCCCTGTCCGTACAATTCCATCTGTTCCATATAATCTTTCAGTTCTTGTTCACTTGTGACCTTATAATCCGAATGCACTTTCTCATCGCACTGAATAATATGCACATTGATTTTCTTGAAGAAACTTTCATTCTCACACAGTACACTGTATGTCTCTTCTAAGAATTTTTGCACCAGTTCTCCCGAACAGGACATCGAAGTATCTATGACAATTGCAAAATCTTCGATCTTCTTAACTTCCTTCGTCTCCTGCGGTTCGATCAACGGCATATTTCCATACAATGATAAGCCATAACTATAAAAATTATAATCAAAGGAATCCGGATCGATTCCCATCTCTTCCCGGAACACGGAAAACTTTCTAAGGAATGATTTATAATCATACCGCTCTCTGTTTTCAACCTTTATCTGACCGATCAAATCACCATTTTGTTGCGATGCCTCCTTGGAAAATGTCTCCAAATCTGTTTCCATCTGCTCATTGATATCCTGCCACTTCTGATTGAGCATCGGATTCGGCTGTTGATTCGGATTCCTGCTTTCCCAATACCGATGGTCATCCACGCAAAATTCCTGTATCAGTTTCTCAATTTCGCTCTCTTCAGGATTCCAGTTTTGAAGAATTTTAAAAATGCGTTCCGCATTGAGCACCTTTCCATTTGCTTCCTGCTCCAACCGCCTGTACGTCTCCCGTCGCAACAAACTTTTGGAAGCACGCACCGACCTGTGATAATTGGCATCTACTAAATGCTCCACCGCAATGTCACAGCTAAGCTCCCACACATTTCCATTTACAGGTTTTACAATATGCCGGAAAATGCAATGATACACCATATGTAAATATCCTCTGTTGACAAGAATTCGATTTCTTCGATACATCCCACCCAATAATTGCGGATGATAGAAGATACTCCTTCCGTCGGTTCCGAATGATGCGACCTCGGTATTCATCTGATAGTCAAAACTGCTCAGTGCCACATCCAGAAAGCGCATACCAAAATATAATTCTGCACGGGATGCATTCAGAATCTGTGTCCCAATCCGCTCCAGTTGTTCGGCAAGCTCACTGGTTGTATCTGCTATTCTCGATATCTGATTGTCCATCTGCATCCCCTCCTGTTTTTATCGTCATATCTCAATAATTCCGCCATCTGTTTTCATTTCACTTTATAAACTTACCAGTCCGCTCACTACAATTCAAATGTTTTCTTCTTCCGCTCAGGATACAATCGCTGTTTTTCATTCATAAGAAAGCTTAATATTTCTCCCTTGCCTTTTTCAGAAGCAATCATAATTGCCATATCCAGGCTTTCTCTGCTCCATACGTTCCAATCGCTCAAACTCTTCATTCGATTGATTGAATCTCTATCTGTCAAGATCGTTACCCAATCTGACAAATGTTCCTGCATATAGTTCTCATATTCTGCCTTATGTTTGTCCGTTAAATCATACGAGAACTCCAATCTGTCAAACACCATATCCACAAGAACTTCCTGCTTGTCCTGTGCTTTTGCCAACACAAACAGTTCATCATATTTCCGATAATCCATTTCCTTATTATAGAAGCATTGACGATAATTGTTACCTGTTCCATGATGCTGGGTAAATAAGATTCGAGCCGGCGTGTTCTCCACCGCTTCCTCATAATGCTCCGGGAATACCAAGTGTGCCTCTTGCACTGTTTCTTCATATAGAAAAGTAACATCTATCCGTTGCCACAGATCTCCCAAGATTTCTTTTACACAAGATTTATTGCCCTGCTTCATATGGACTTTTAACCCGCTTAACTTTCCGCATCCGGTAAATGCACCACTGCCTATACTCATTAATGTATTGGAAAATTCCAGATAACGCAACTCCTTACAGCCATAAAATATATAATTGCCAATCTCTTCCACCGTCTCCGGGAAAATGACTTTTTCTACTTCTGTCCCGGCAAGCAGTTTATTATTATCTCCCAGATAAAATCCTTCTTCGATTTCACAGGTAAGCACATCCGCATCTTCCTGTGATTTTCTTGCCGAAAATGCGTATGCCGCTACTTTTTTAACCGGATATCCGTCAATTTGTGCCGGAAGCGTTACACAAGAATCCACTCCGTAACACCGGACAATCTCTATATAATCTTTTTGAATTCGATACTCTATTTTCATACTTTTACACCCTCGAAATTTTTCACTTTTCTTATTATAGCATAAAATTTTTTTCATTTTCTGTACTTTTGTTCATACCATTTTGTTTTCCGTTGACAAATAGATATCCTCGCGTTACAATTCGGTTGGTATATGGGAAAATTACTGTTCACATGGCATTTTATAAACAGTAATTAAGAGGATTTTCTTTTGGAATCTTATAGGGGACATGATCGAATTTCAGGGGGATTCATATGGATGTAAGTAAACTAAAACACTTTGCTTTATTGACTGCAAGCACACTCATTATGGCAGTCGGAACTTATTTTTTCAAATTCACAAACAACTTTACCTTCGGTGGTATCACCGGTCTTGCCGTACTGGTTGCCAAAACGGGTAAAATTTCAGCCAGTGATTTTTCATTTATCATGAATATGCTGTTGCTGTTACTCGGATTTTTTGTACTCGGTAAGAAATTTGCAGCGAAAACTGCCTACTGCAGTATTCTGCTTTCCGTTGCACTTTCTGTCTTAGAGCGTGTCTGTCCGATGACACATCCTCTGACAGACCAGACGATGTTGGAACTCTGCTTTGCAATCGCTCTTCCTGCACTTGGATCTGCCATTCTTTTTAACATTGGCTCATCAAGTGGCGGAACAGATATCATCGCTATGATCATCAAGAAATACAGCAGTTTCGATATCGGAAGAGCATTGCTCGTATCCGATATTCTGATTACCGTCGCCGGATGTTTTGTATTTGACATCAAGACCGGACTGTACTCCTTCCTCGGACTTGCCGTTCGTTCTTTTATGATCGACAACTTTATCGAAAGTTTTAACCTGTCCAAATATTTTAACGTTGTATGTGATGATCCACAGCCAATCTGCGATTTCATTGTAAATGAACTAAACCGCAGCGCGACCGTCGTAAATGCTCAGGGTGCATTTACCGGAAATGAAAAATATATTATCTTCACTGCACTGAACCGCCCTCAGGCAATCAAACTTCGTAACTATATCAAGGAGAATCAGCCAACGGCATTTATCTTGATATCGAATACAAGTGAGATTATCGGTAAAGGATTTCATAGTGTGTGAGAAATACAGAGAAGCTGCCAGTGGCAGCTTCTCTTGCATACTTTGGCATGGAGAACCGCCCCGGCTCAATTTTGATTTGAGTCGGGGCGGTTAAAGTCTTTTTTAATTTCTCCTTGCAATTTTCCCCATCCCGATGCATAATATCCTTAGACAACAATTTCATATTGTCCACGGGGAGCTGGCGAAAACCGGCTGAGAGGAGACGTGATTCCGTTTCGACCCATTTAAACCTGATTTGGATAATGCCAACGGAGGGAATGTATACCATGTAATTGATTGAGATGCCCTCGCATCTCTTTTCTTTTATTTCGGACAGCTGGTAGGATCTTCACTCAGGTGAGGATCCTTTTTTGATACTGCCATTGGCAGGTTCTGTAGGTATGAGAGGAAACTTTCTGATATACTAAGGCATTTCCGACAAAAAGAAAAGGAGACTCAAATTATGAATGAAACAAATAAGACAAAAAAATTAGCACTGGCCGGGGTTCTTACCGCACTTGCAGTTGTAGGAAGCTTTTTAAGTGTTCCGGTTGCCGGAAGCAAATGTGCTCCGGTTCAACACATGGTCAATATTCTCGCTGCTGTTACTCTCGGTCCTGGCTGGGGAGTCGGCATTGCATTTTGTGCAAGCCTGCTGCGTAATGTACTTGGACTTGGAAGCCTGATGGCTTTCCCGGGAAGTATGGTCGGTGCATTGTGCTGTGGATTGGTTTACAAAAAATGTAAGGTCTTAAGTCTGACCTGTCTTGCCGAGGCGATTGGTACCGGTATTCTTGGTGGCATCGCCGCTTATCCGGTTGCACGTTTTCTTATGGGAGCTACGCCGGCAGGATTGTTCGTTTATGTGATTCCATTCCTGATTTCTACTGTTGCAGGAAGTATTCTTGCATTTATCTTGATTACAGTACTTCAGAAAAGCGGAGTCATGACACAGTTCACCGCTGCATAATTTTTTGTTTAATTTGAAAGCGGTACATTGGGGACACCACCTTGTACCGCTATAAAAAAGCAAATCGCTTTGTGATTTTGTATATCATCAGAGCAATCTGATGTAGGCGTTGGCAAATACATATCTTATGGAGAAATATTTTCGTATCTGTTTTATGCAGTTACCTGTTTTCTTTTATTTCTTCTATGCTCATTCACTGGACGTGTTGGTTTCTGATCACACATTCTGCTTTTTGCAGTCTTTTGATTATTCCATGTACGCTGTCCGTGTTTTGCTGACGCCATAAATAATTACAGTTCAGTTTCTAACTGACAACCAATTCAAATGAATGGAGGCAAAACAACATGAGAAACTACACAACCCAGATGGATGCAGCCCGCAAAGGAATTATCACTCCTGAAATCAAACTCGTCGCTGAAAAAGAACATATGGAAGTCGACAAATTGATGACACTTGTCGCTGAAGGAAAAGTTGCAATCTGTGCAAACAAAAATCATACTTGCCTGAGTGCCGAAGGTGTCGGAAGCATGCTTCGCACCAAAATCAATGTCAACCTCGGTGTATCACGTGATTGTAAAGACTATGACGTTGAGATGAAAAAAGTAATGAGTGCCGTAGACTTAGGTGCCGAAGCGATCATGGATCTTTCAAGTCACGGCAATACACAGCCTTTCCGCCGCAAACTGACAAGCGAATGTCCGGTCATGATCGGTACCGTTCCGGTTTATGACAGTGTCATTCACTATCAGCGCGACCTTGCAACACTGACTGCCAAAGACTTTATCGATGTCATCCGTATGCATGCGGAAGATGGTGTTGATTTTGTCACACTTCATTGTGGAATCACAAGGAAAACAATTGAACAGATTAAAAAACATAAGAGAAAAATGAATATCGTAAGTCGTGGCGGAAGCCTTGTATTTGCATGGATGAGTATGACCGGAGAAGAGAATCCATTCTATGAATATTACGATGAAATTCTTGATATATGCGAAGAATATGATGTGACAATTTCTCTTGGAGATGCCTGCCGTCCGGGATGTCTTGCAGATGCAACCGATGTGTGTCAGATTGAAGAACTCGTTCGCCTGGGAGAACTCACAAAACGTGCATGGGATCATAATGTACAGGTTATGGTAGAAGGTCCCGGACATGTTCCGCTTGATCAGGTTGCTGCAAATATGAAAGTACAGCAGAGCATCTGCATGGGAGCTCCTTTCTATGTACTTGGACCTCTTGTCACAGACATTGCTCCGGGCTATGACCACATCACTGCTGCAATCGGTGGTGCTGTCGCTGCTATGAGCGGTGCTGCTTTCCTCTGCTATGTAACTCCTGCCGAACATCTTGCTCTTCCGAATGTGGAAGATACCAAACAAGGAATCATTGCTTCCAAAATTGCAGCACACGCTGCCGATATTGCCAAAGGAATTCCCGGTGCACGCGACATCGACGACAAGATGGCCGATGCCCGCCGCGTTCTCGACTGGGATGCACAATATGCATGTGCATTGGATCCGGAAACTGCCAAAGCAATCCGTGACAGTAGAATGCCGGAAGATGACCACAGTGATACTTGCAGTATGTGCGGAAAATTCTGTGCTGTCAGAAGTATGAATAAAGCACTGGCCGGGGAGTATATTGATATATTGTAAATACAAATGTGTCGCAAATAAGTAATCTGCTGGTTACTTATTTACGACACACTTTTTAATTCTTAATTATTTCTCACTGCTCTTTTCTTTCCTATTTGACGCTCGTCAAATATTTGTCTTATGCAGTGTGTCGTAAAACCCCTTGCTTTAGCTATGGGGATATAAGACACTTCCATCG
>DAVZKO010000097.1:0-11013 GCA_052272205.1 Schaedlerella sp.
ATAATAAGTTTACGCTATCGCTTATTTTAATGCAAGCATACCCGTGAAAAGTAACGATTGGTGGGAAATGTTAAGTTACGGGTCGTTTCTAAGGTGGCAAATAGAGGGCGGATGTGTTATGCTTATGCTAATAAAGTGAAATCGAAAGGGAGGGAGAAGATGCCTCAGACAGTATCAATAGGATATCAGGAATTTGATGATGTGATAAAAAACAACTTGTTCTATATAGATAAAACAGATTTTATTAAAGAGTGGTGGGAAAACCGGGATCTGGTCACATTGATCACCCGCCCGAGGCGATTTGGTAAGACATTGACAATGAGCATGGTGGAAAAGATTCGTAAATATGCGTTTGCGTTTTGCGGGAAACATGTTTTGATAGGGAAATAAAAACAGGAGAATAAATCATGATTAGAATTGCAATCGTTGAAGATGAAACGAAATATATGAAACAGTTCCAAGAGTATCTTTTGCGGTATGCGAAGGAGTCAGGCGAGGAATTTGATATTTCTACATTTACAGATGGAGATGAGATTGCTGGTGGATATAAATCAGTTTACGACATTATATTGATGGATGTGCAGATGCGCTTTATGGACGGAATGAGAGCAGCAGAAGAAATACGTAAAGTAGATCAGGAGGTAGTAATTATCTTTATTACAAATATGTCTCAGTATGCAATCCGCGGTTATGCAGTAGATGCGCTCGACTATGTTTTGAAACCGGTTAATTATTTCTCATTTAGTCAAAGATTGGACCGCGCGATAGGAAGAATGAAAAAACGGATAGAGAGATTTATTGTTATTCCGGTAAAAGGCGGTATGCAAAAGATTAATGTCAATTCCATTTATTATGTGGAAAGCCAAGGGCATAATTTGATTTTCCATACGAAAGAGAGAGAAATTTTGACCGCGGGGACTATGAAAGAAACGGAAGCGGAACTGGGACAAATCCATTTTTGTATTGCGAGTAAGGGAATTTTGGTGAATTTGGAACATGTGGATGCTATTCGAGAGGGGTGTGCTATTGTAAATGGGGAACAGCTGACAATCAGTCGTTCGCGTAAGAACTGTTTTATGGAGAGTCTGACGAATTATGTGAGTGAGGTGACAAAGTAATGGAAGAACTCATTCGAGATATACCAAGACTCTACACAGGTATTGCTGAGTGGGCTGCCTGTATGATGATGATTTTACTTATGAAGAAACGGATTCATGGAATTCGCTTGTTGACAACCAGTGCAGTTATGTTGATTATCCAGACCGCGTTCATGGTGTTTACAGAGCCATTGGAATCGGATTTTCTTTGGATTCTGTGTATGGCGGGAGCTGTTGTGTTGATGTTTGGATTCATTTTCATGTGCTGTGATATGAAGATTTTGGATGTGATTTTTTGTTGTGCACATAGTTTTATCATTGCGGAATTTATGGCATCACTCGAATGGCAACTATATTGTTTCTTTTGGCCGAAATCCGAAGCTCCGATCATCATTCAAGCCGTGGGAATTATTTTGATTTATTCGCTGATTTCTTATATCATATATCATCTGATTTATGGTCATATGCCGGAAAATGTAAACTTGAATCTGGAGATGCGTGAAGTTGTTGCTGAGGTATCAATTGTCATTGTAATCTTTATCCTTAGCAACTTGAGTTTTGTAACAATCAATACACCGTTTAGTGGGTTAAGCAATAGTGAGATTATGAATATTCGCACATTAATTGATTTTGGTGGTGTTGCGATACTACATGCCTATTTTGTGCAGCGAAATGAACTGCGTATGCGAAGCGAACTTGAGGCGATGCAGAATATTTTTATAAATCAATATCAGCAGTACCAGCAGTCGAAGGAAAATATTGATGTTATCAACCGGAAATATCACGATTTGAAACATCAGATTGCTGTGCTTCGGACAGAGACCGATCAAGATCGAAGAAATGCTTTTTTAGATGAAATGGAGCAGGATATTAAAAATTATGAGGCGCAGAATAAAACAGGGAATCATGTATTAGATACTCTGCTTACAAGTAAGAGTCTCTACTGTGCGCGAAAAAACATTGAATTAACGAGTGTTGTAGATGGAAAATTACTTGATTTTATGTATACGATGGATTTGTGTTCTATTTTTGGAAATGCACTGGATAATGCAATTGAATGCGAGCAGAGAATCCAGGATCATTCGAAACGTCTGATCCATCTGTCGGTGTCAGCACAGAAAGGATTTGCCTTGATACGGGTGGAAAATTACTGCGAAGAAAAGGTAAGATTTGAGGATCATTTGCCTCTTACGAATAAAGCGGATAAAACCTTGCATGGATATGGAATGAAGAGTATGCGTCATGCTGCACAGAAGTATGGCGGAACACTTATGGCAGATCAGTCAAATAACTGGTTTGAACTGAAAATCTTAATTCCGATTCCGCAAAGTGAAGTGAAATAGCATATAGAAGAGTGAAAACAGAGTCTTGAAGTATAAATACACAAAAACAAGACTCTGTTTTTGTGTATATTTACCAATTTCGAATGCAACTTGTGCAGAATATACGCAAGTTGTGAAGGGGATGAACATTTTGTGGGGAGGTTGTGTTAGAGTAATGCTATCAAAAAAAGGAGAGGAAGAGTTATGAAACAATCAAAAAAAGCAATTGGGCGTATCCTGTTTGCGTGGATAACTGTTGTGGCTACGATTGTAGCTTTGGTAGCAGGAAATGTTTACGCACAGAGATATGCAAATTTAATTTCTGTATACTTAGATATGCCGAATCAAAAGGTGGTATCTACAGAAAATGAGAAAACAGAGCATTTTAAATCAGATTTTAAGAGTGAAGAAGAGTTAAAAAGTCATCTGCGTAAAATAAGTACTCAGATTGAAGCAGAGGGGTCTGTTCTTCTGGAAAACGATGGTACATTACCGCTTAGCACAAAAGAAAAAATTACTGTTCTCGGACAGGATAGTGTGGATCCGGTATATGGCGGCGGTGGCGCAGGTTCTGTAGATAGTTCTGTTGCAGAGGATTTATATGAAGGACTTGAGCAGGCTGGATTTAACTTAAATAAGACAGTACAGGAGTTTTATGCAACAGGAGATGGTTCTCAGTATCGAAAAACAGTTCCTGACGCATACGGAAAGGGTGCATTTGGAGTAAATGAGGCTCCGGTTTCAACTTTTACTGACGAAGTGAAGGACAGCTTTGCAGAATACAAAGATACTGCAATTGTAGTTCTTGGGCGAAGTGGTGGAGAAAGTTCTGATATACAGAGTACAGCACTTGAAAGTGGAAGTTATTATCTTCAGTTGGATGAAGAAGAAAAAAGTCTGCTGAAATATGCAAAAGCAAATTTTGGTAAGGTAGTAGTCCTTCTGAATACTCAGAATCCGCTGGAATTGGGCGAATTAGACAGTATTGGTGTAAATGCTGTTCTGTGGATTGGTGCATTAGGCGAAAAGGGTGCTTCAGGTGTGGGGCAGATTTTAAGTGGAGAGGTTTCTCCTTCCGGTCGTCTGGTAGATACTTACGCATATGACAGCTTTAGTGCTCCGGCAATGCAGAATCTTGGTTCTTTTGGAATTACAAATAGCCAGGAAGCTTTCGGAAATTCTTACATGGTTTATGCAGAGGGCATTTATGTGGGGTATCGTTATTATGAAACCCGTTATGAGGATGTTGTTCTGGGAAATGAAAAGGCAGAGAATTATGATTATCAGGAAACTGTCCAGTATCCGTTTGGTTATGGACTTTCTTATACGGATTTTTCATACTCTGATTTTTCACTAAAAGAAGGTAAAGATAGCTATACCGCACAGGTGACGGTTACAAATGATGGAGATGTAAAGGGTAAACATGCAGTTGAAATTTATATGCAGTCCCCTTATACGGAGTATGATAAAGAAAATGATATTGAAAAAGCTGCTGTAGAACTTGCGGGTTATACAAAGACAGATGAACTTGAGCCGGGTAAATCTCAGACAGTAACAGTGGATATTCCAAAGGAAATTATGAAAACGTATGACGCAAAGGGTGTTGGAAGTTACATTGTAGATGCGGGGGACTACTATTTTACAGTAGGAACTGATGCTCACAATGCTGTAAACAATATTTTGGCTGCAAAAGGTTATACAATTTCTGATAATATGGATGAAAATGGAAATGAGAATTTTACAGCGCAGATAACAGTAGAAGAGCAGGACAACACAACATATGCTATGTCTCAGGCGACAGGAAACGAGATTTCTAATCAGTTTTCAGATATTGATATGCAGACATATGACAGTGAATTTGTATACTTAAGCAGAAGCGACTGGGAAGGTACATGGCCTGCAACATATGCTGAAGGTAATTGGGAAGCACCAGAAGAATTTGTAGAAGGTCTTAAGATTCCGGAAATTGAAGATGATGTAACAAAAACACCGATAACAGAATCAGAGGGTGATGATATTTACTCTGTCGCACAATTAATGGAAATTGAGTATGATAATCCAGCGTGGGAAGCTATGATTTCTCAGATGAGCGTAGAAGAACTTGATAATCTGGTTCGAGTAGGTGGTTATGCAACAGTAGGTGTGGATTCTATTCAGCTTCCTTCTACACAGGATAAGGATGGCCCGGCAGGAATTTCCAACACGCTGGTAGGAGGAAAGAGCGGTACATCTTATCCACCTGCAATTGTTCTGGCTTCTACATGGAACAACGAACTTGCAGAGGAAAGAGGAAGATGTATTGGTGAAGATAGCCTTCTGTTGGGCGTTTCAGGATGGTATGCACCTTCTATGAATATTCATCGCACACCATATAGTGGAAGAAATTTCGAGTATTACTCAGAAGATAATTTTATTTCAGGAAAGATGGGGGCAGCAGAGGTCCGTGGTGCACAGAGCAAGGGTGTCATTGTATATATGAAACACTTTGCATTAAATGATCAGGAAACAAACCGTATGGGTGTTGCTGTGATGTCAAATGAACAGACGGCGAGACAGATTTATTTAAATCCATTTGAAATCACAGTCCGTGAAGGAAATGCACATGGAGCCATGGTAAGTATGAACCGTATCGGAAACAAATGGACAGGTGCGCATTACGGATTGATGACAGAGACACTTCGCAATGAGTGGGGATTTGAAGGAGTTGCAATCACGGATCAGGCATCTTTCGATGTATTTGCATATGAGGATCTGCGCGCGGGACTTGCAGCAGGTACGGATTTATGGTTGAATACAGATAAAGAATTATGGAAGCTTTCGCAGGAAGATATGAATGACACAGTTGTAGCGAATATGCAACGTGCAGCGAAAAATATTGCATTTGCAGTATCACGTTCGAATGCGATGAATGGCTTGTCAAGCGGAAGTAAAATTGTTAAAATCACACCTGCATGGCAAATTATGGTTTACGTAGCAAGTGGAATTGTGACACTTCTGGCACTTGCAGGTGCAGTTCTTGCAACTATTAATAAAAATCACAGCAGAAAGAAACAGATATGGAGTGCTGTGCTGTCAGGATTTTGTGCAACGTTGCTTTTGGGCGGTGGATTGGCAGTATGTCTGATTGCAGGAGAAGACTATTTTAATTTGGGAATACCGCTTGGTATTGCAGGAATTGTTCTTTGTGTAGCTAATATTTTAGTAAATCGGAAAGATGGACTGAAAGAAAATCAGAATTAATGGGAAAGATCAGGCTGTTGCGGTATAGTAACAGCCTGTGCCCCTTTGTGAGGATAAATGAATGAAACATTATAATATGATAAAAAAGATGACACTGGAAGAAAAGGCGGCAATCCTTAGCGGGAAAAATGAATGGCAAAGTCGCGATATCCCGCGCCTTGGCATTCCATCCATTACCTGTTCCGACGGACCTCACGGGGTGCGCAGACAGGAAGGAGCAGGTGATCACCTCGGATTAAATGCGTCACTTCCAGCAACGTGTTTCCCGACGGCGGCAACAGTCGCAAACAGTTGGGATGAGAGTCTTGGCGAAGAGATTGGTGCAGCGCTTGGCGAGGAAGCGAAAGTTCAGAATGTAAATGTCTTGTTGGGACCGGGATTAAATATGAAGAGAAGCCCGCTTTGTGGAAGAAACTTTGAGTATTTTGCAGAGGATCCGTATCTTGCGGGAAAGATGGCGTCTGCGTATATCAAAGGAATCCAGAGTCAGGGCGTGGCGGCGTGTCCGAAACATTTCGCAGTGAACTCGCAGGAATTCCGCCGTATGGCAATGAACTCTGTAGTAGATGAGAGGACACTTCGGGAAATCTATCTGACCGGATTTGAGATTGCGGTGAAAGAGGGAAAAGCGAAGAGCATCATGACCAGTTATAATGAAGTCAATGGAACGTATGCGAATGAGAATACACATTTGCTGCAGGATATCTTACGTGGCGAGTGGGGATTTGACGGATTCGTTGTGACGGACTGGGGCGGATCTAATGATCATGTCAAGGGAGTGGCAGCAGGTTCTAATCTCGAGATGCCGAATCCGGGACTGGATTCGGCAAGACAGGTGATCCGGGCGGTAGAGTCAGGAAAACTGACCATGGAAGAGGTGGATCACTGTGTGGATCAGCTTCTCGATGCAGTTTTGGCGCTAACCGAACATGCAAAGGATAAACCAAAGTCGTTCAGTGAGACAGTACATCATGCATTAGCAAGACGTGCAGCAGCAGAGAGTGCAGTTCTTCTGAAAAATGCAGACAACATTCTGCCTCTTGCGGCAAAAAGTAAGGTTGCGGTTATCGGAGATTTCGCATTTCAGCCTAGATACCAGGGAGCCGGTTCCTCAGTGGTAAATGCTACATTTGTGGAAACTGTGGAGCAGACGATTGACAATTACGATCTGCAGATTGTTGGTATGAACCGAGGATATAAGCGTACCGGAGAAGCAGATGAGGCTTTGAAAAAGGAAGCGCTTGATCTTGCTCAGAACGCAGATGTTGTGATCTATTGTTTTGGTTTGGATGAGTTAAGTGAATCAGAAGGTCTCGACCGCACGCATATGCGGATTCCGCAGAATCAGATTGAGCTGTTGGAAGCATTGGGAAAAGTCAACAACAATATTGTAGGAATCATTAGTGCGGGCTCTGCAATCGAGATGCCGTGGCAGAACAGCTGCAAAGCAATCCTTCACGGATATCTGACCGGACAGGCAGGTGCAAGTGCGATGCTTGATATCATCACCGGAAAAGTAAATCCGTCCGGAAGATTGAACGAGACTTACCCGATCCGGTATGAGGATACACCGGCATTCCGTAATTACCCGAGTACAGAGAGAAATGCAGAATACAGAGAAGCTCTTTACATAGGCTATCGATATTACGATACAAGTAAGGTACGGGTACAGTATCCGTTTGGATTCGGATTATCCTATACGTCATTTGAGTATTCTGATATCAAAGTAGATGAGCAGGGTGTAAGTTTCTTGATAAAAAATACCGGAGACCGTGACGGTGCAGAGGTAGCGCAGCTTTATATCGGTCTTCCGAATGCAATCATATTCAGACCGGCAAAAGAATTAAAAGGGTTTAAGAAAGTATTCTTGAAAGCCGGAGAGAGCAAAGAAGTCAGAATTCCGTTTGACGATAAGACATTCCGTTACTGGAATGTGAAGACAAATCAGTGGGAAGTGGAAATGGGAACTTACGATATTATGGTCGGCGCAAGTGTGGCAGATATCCGTCTGACAGCAGCGTTAGAGGTTGCTGGAACAACAACGGAATTCCCATATAATCCGGCAGAACTTCCTTATTATTATACAGGTCTTGTTCAAACCATCAGTGATGCAGAATTTGCAACACTTCTTGGATATCCGATCCCTTCCGGAAAATGGTCCGGAGAATTGGGATTAAATGATGCAATCTGTCAGATGTATTATGCGAAGAGCGGACTTGCAAGATTTATTTACAACCGTCTGACTGCGATGAAGAAAAAGAGTGAGGCAAAGGGAAAACCGGATCTGAATATTTTGTTCATCTACAATATGCCGTTTCGTGCACTTTCGAAGATGACAGCCGGTATGGTCAGCCTGGAGATGGCAGAAGGAATGTTAACGGTAGTGAACGGGCATTTCCTGAAAGGAATGAAACAGGTGATCGGTGGATTCTTCAGAAACCGTAAAATGAACAAAAAATATGAATCAAGACTTTTGAAAGAAACAAAATAGTGACCAAAACAACGATGAGGTAATGAAAAGTATGAACAATATCAAAAATAAGTGGATGAATATATGGAATGGATTTGAAGAAAAACATCCGAAGCTTGCGAAGTGGGTGTATCAGATTTTCTATTTCTTTGTATTCAGTATGGGAGTAACCGTGTTCCAGTACCTGGTGTTTACATTGATGCCGGGAATGCTCGGAATCGGACTTGCCGGTACGGAGTTTATGTGGCCGCAGAAGGAGCTGCATTTGTTCGGAGTGGATTTTACATGGAGTCTGCTCGGCTATAATGTACTTCATGATGCAAGTGGGGCAGTCGTAATCGGTGGTGGTCTTGGATACTTCATTAGTTATGAGGTCGGGTCCTTCCTTGCGCAGTGTATCAACTTCCCATTGCAGAGAAATATCACATTTAAAAGTAAGGGCAATCCGGTGTATCAGGCGATGTGGTATTTTATTGCCTGGATCGTGATCTCCCTGATCTGTAACGGATTCAACAACCTGTGGATGCCAATCGCATCTGCGTATGTGGCACCGGCAATTTATAACCTGCTTGTAACATTTATCACAGGCGGAGTTTCCATGGTAATCTTCTTCTTTGTGTTTAAGATTATCTTTCCGGAGGGAGAACCGGAGAAATAGCCGGAGAAATCAGAGCAAGAAAATAAATTGAGCGATGCAGAAAAATATGATAAAATCGAGTCAGGGGTTAAAGGAATGCCTACACAATAACAAAGGATAAAGGAGAGAGAACCAACAACAAAAATCTGCCCGTACTGCCAGAGCAAGATTAGTATCAAGGCGACAAGATGTCCACATTGTACTTCCGTGTTGGAGGAGGATGCGGATAAATTATCAGAATATTAAAGGGATAACAGACAACTGTCCCGACCTCATCCAGTCTCTAGCATCTCGTGATTTCTATTTCCTTCACGACCTGAGCCGTTACACGACTTTTGAAAATTAGCATATGTGAACTTCGTGCGAATTCGGAATGAGCTTTAGAAACAGTTATAGAGTCCGAATTTACGTTAAAGGAATTGGGCGAACGTGTTTGAATCCCGTAGGGATGAGTTTGAGCTCAATTCCTTTGTTTTTAGTAAATTCAGACTCTATTATCTGTTTCTTAGCTCATGTAGCTGAGCAAGAAGTCACATATGCTAATTTTCGAAAGGACCGTGTAAGTCGCCCCCACGAAGAAAATAGAATTACAGATACCCCCGCTTCTCCAACGCATTCAGCACATTTCTACCTTCTTCCGTCCCTTCAATAATCCTTCTGGCTCTCACGCTATCTCCGATATTGATGATTTCGATATGTTCATCATCTTCAAACGCGTCTTTGATCTCCTGAAGTACCGGCTGCTCTGCCTTCATTCCGAGGCAGACGAATCCGTAATCAAACGGAAGTTCTTTTTCTTCGCCATCGGCTTCTACAAGGAAAGAGTTGGCGCGCACTTCTTTGAGTGCAGTATTTGGCATCTGGTGTACGCCGTATTTGTTCATCAAAGTAGCCATGTCGACTTTGGATACCGGATCGATTCCATTTCCAATGACAGGCATCATCTCTACGATACTGACATCAGCTCCGCGTGGGGCGAAGAATTCGACAACATCCAGTCCGACAGCACCGCCACCGATCACAACGACTTTTTTACCGGACAGATTTTCCGGATAATCACCAATGTGGTTGATCATGTTAATGATAGAAGAAACATGGCTTTCTTCTTTGTCGATATGCTCATGCAGTCCCGGAATCGGTGGAAGCAGTGGAGCAGAACCGGTTGCATTTACAATGATATTCGGTTTCAGATTGCGTACAAAGTCAGCGGTTGCTTCTGTATTTGTAAATGCAAATAAGTTACGCAGACTGTTTGTGCGGTGAATCATATAGTTCGGGAAGTCGGCAAGTCGTTTCTTATCCGGAATCTTGGATATCTCTGCAGCCAGACCGCCTAAGTGTGGTTTCTTTTCTAGTAAGAAAGTAGTACATCCGACTTCGGCAGCGGTACAGGCAGCTTCCATTCCGGCAGTTCCACCACCGATGACAACAACATTACAAGGTTTGTTTACTTTCAATTTCTTATAACCTTCGCCATCCGGCACGTTCGGGTTGACAGTACAACGGATCGGACGGTTGATACCGATACGGTTTCCGGCACATCCAATATTGCAGGAAATACATTTGCGGATATCACAGATATCTCCGAACTCGACTTTATTTACCCATTCCGGATCGGCAATCAGGCCACGTCCCATACCGATGAGGTCAGCATCTCCTCTGGCGAGAATGTCTTCTGCAACATGTGGGTCACGGATATTGCCCATGGTAACGCAAGGCTTGCCGAAACGTTCTTTGACTGCTTTGGCCATGTAAGAACGCCATCCGTCCGGAAAATGATTGGCATCGATCTGGTACTGAATAGAGCCGTTCAAACCGCAGGAAACATCGATCACATCCACTTCTTTTTCCAGATATTTCAAATATTCCAGAGAATCTTCCAGTGTATTTCCGCCCTCCATCAATTCATCGGCACTGATACGAAGGAAGATTGGGAAGAATGGTCCGACCTGTTTTCTTACTTCTTCAATGACGAGGCGGGCAAAGCGGGCACGATTCTCAATAGAGCCGCCGAATTCATCGGTGCGGTCATTGGTAAGTGGTGAGAGAAACTGGCTTAAAAGGTAAGAATGTCCTCCGTGGATCTCGACGGTATCAAATCCTGCAATCTGTGCACGTTTGGCGGCTTCACCATATTTCTTTACAATACGAAGAATCTCTTCTTTTGTAAGTGGGCGAGGTATCTCTCCGCCTGCTTTAGAAGGTGGGATGCGACAGAGAAGAAAAATACTTTTTATGGGATGTTTA